>JBBSDR010001343.1:0-2791 GCA_038240465.1 Gemmatales bacterium | reverse complement strand
GGTTTGTAAGCCAATCCCAGGATGGCGACGACCGGCTGCGCAATGCCGGCGATCAGCCGTTCGACAGTCTCATGCAGCCAATGTCTGTGAATGTCGTTGCTGGCCCTCACTCCATGCAGCAACGGCGTGGCGACCTGATGACGCTGTCCGCACTCAGACAGAAATTGCACGTCGCGGGCCAGCGTTCCTCCCGCGAAGGCAGCGCCCGGCGACAGGTAGGCGCCCGGTCCGATCCGCGCCTCGCTCTTCAGGCCGCGCTCGACCTCGCGAGCGTCGGCGCCGGTCACCTCACACAGCCGGGCCAGTTCGTTGATGAACGTGACCGACGTGGCCAGAAAGGCGTTCAGAGCATGCTTGGTCATCTCGGCCGACTCGATAGTCATCCATTCGAGCCGCGAGCAGAACGGGGCAAACAACGTCGAGAGTCTGGCTCGGTCCTCGACGCCACGCACCCCGATCACGACGCGCTCGGGCCGGCGGAAGCAGTCGAGCGCCTTGCCCAGCCGCAAGTTTTCCGGCGAACAGGCGAAGCGCAGTCCCCTGTCCTGCCATGCTTGCTCCAGTTCGCGTGTGAAGCCGACCGGCACCTGAGACGAGAGCAGCACCAGCGTCCCACGGCAAAGGTGCGGCAGCGCGGCGTCCAGTTGACGGCGGACCAGGCCGACGTCGGCGCGATCGTCGTCGTCAACCGGAGTGTCAAACGTAACCCAGAGAATGTCGGCATGCTCCAGGGCGTGGGCAGGATCGGCGGTGAACGCGAGGCGGCCGGACGCCAGTCCCGCCGCGACGAGTTCGTCCAGACCGGGTTCATGAAGCGGCGGCCGTCCGTGCTGCAATTCGCTCACCACGAACCCATCGGCGTCAAGGCCAACGACGTCGAAGCCCGCTTCCGCAAGACAGGCGGCGGTGACGCAGCCCAGATGCCAGAGTCCCTGTACTGCAATGCGCATCTCGTTCTTCCTCTCAGGCAGCCGCCCGGCGTTCGAGAATCCAGTGATTGTCGCGGAGGTAGTCGAGCGTGGTCAGGACCGCCTCCCGAATCGATAGCCGTGGCTTCCAGCCCAGAGCGCGCACCTTGCTCGTGTCGAGGAAGATAAAGGGGCTGTCGCCGATCCAGCCGCGGTCGCCGCCGCTGTACTGCCGCACAGGCTGGACGTTCAGACGCTCGCAGATCCAGCCCAGCGATTGATCGACGGTGCAGTATTCCTCCGCGCCGAGGTTGTAGACGTTGAACGGCTCAACCGCCCGGTCGAGAACGAGCAGGATCGCGTCGAGACAGTCCTGGACGTGGAGGTAGGACTTGCGCTGCTTGCCGTTGCCGAGGATGCGAATGCGGCCCGGATCGTCGAGCAACTGGCCGTAGAAATCGACGACATGGCCATGCGTGTAGCGCTCGCCGAGGATCGAGACAAAGCGGAACGCATAGCCCTGGAAGCCGAAGCCTGTGCAGTACGCGGCGATCAGCGATTCTCCCGCGACTTTCGAGGCGCCATAGAGGCTGGTCTGCACCGGGAACGGACACGTCTCAGGCGTCGGAAAGACGTCCGGCTCGCCGTACACCGACCCCGTCGAGGAGAAGGCGATCCGCTTGACTCCGCCCGCGCGCATCGCTTCGAGAACCTGGAAAGTCGCGACGGTGTTCTGTTCGAGGTCTCGGTGCGGGTGCTGAGTGCCGAAGCGGACGTCGGCGTTGGCGGCCAGGTGAAAGACGACATCATGCCCGGCGACGGCCGTCTTCAAACGTGTCGGATCGAGCAGGTCGCCCAG
Organism: Gemmatales bacterium; assembly: GCA_038240465.1. Classification (GTDB taxonomy): domain Bacteria; phylum Planctomycetota; class Planctomycetia; order Gemmatales; family Gemmataceae; genus JBBRIK01. Next base: position 1,024 of record JBBSDR010001343.1, on the reverse strand, counting down.
GACAACATGGAAACGAGGATGCCGCTGCGCCGCGGTGAGGAATTCGTGCTGTCCGGTCGAGAAGTTGTCGTAGACCGTGACGGCGTGTCCCTCCGCCAGCAAGCGATCGACCAGATTGCTGCCGATGAAACCGGCACCGCCCGTGATGAAACAACGCATGATTGGCTTTCTCTCCCTTGGCGAGCGGACGAAACGTTCAGGCGGCCCCTCGGACCAGGACCTGCGCTCGAGGACGGAACGTCAGGCCAATCACGAGATTGCACCACACGGCCGGGATGCGAAGCGGAAAGAATGACCGCTGCGTCGTCTCGAAGTAGGGGCGCAATTCTTCGAGGATCTCTCCCGGGCGATTGATGTGCTCGCGCTCGATGAACCACTTGTAAGGCTGCTTGTAGCGACGCTCGAAGATACGCTGAGCGGAGATTCGCCGCGCCAATCCGTAGGCCAGTCCACCCTCACAGGGGATGACCACCGAGAAGACGCCGTGCGTGCGGTCGCAGACGCGGTGCAGTTCGCGAACGGCTGCCGGCAAGTTGGGAAGATGTTCGAGGACGTGAATGGCCAGGACGCGATCGAAGTAGCCATCCGCGAACGGAAGCCGCTGCTGGCAATCTCCCGTGATCGTCTGCACTTCAGGGAAGCGCTTGCGAATTTCCTGGCTCATGTTCTCGCGCAGTTCGAGCGCGTGATAGTTTCGCTTCTGCTCGCCGGTCAGTTGCTCGTAGCAAAGATGCTCGCCGATGCCCGCGCCGATCTCGAGGGTCCGGGTGAACTGGGCCGGCGCAGTGCGGACGGGATAGCGATGGTTGAAGCGGTCGATAATGCCGAACTTGCGCGGCAGCACCTCGTGCCAGTGCTTCATGAAGTCGTCGGAGATCACCTTCTGCTCGGGCGTCAGAGGCGGAAAGGTCTTGGGCCAATGGCTCATGGTCATCTTCCTTTCAGGCATCCTTGCCGAGGACGAACGAGCAGAAGCGATGGATGGCCAGCGTCAGATAACTTTGCCGGACGACGCGGAGTCCGC
>JBBSDR010001342.1:0-2796 GCA_038240465.1 Gemmatales bacterium | reverse complement strand
TGTCCTGGGCCAATCCCTGGCCCGCGACGAACGCGAAGATCAGCAGCGCGACGCCCCATGGCGAGCAACGGCTCATCGAATGTCCCCCTATCAGGTCCCCGAGCGTGAGTTCTATCTCCTGTCAGTCTATCCTACCGCTCCACACGGGACAAACGGATTTTCTCCCTGCGTTGATATTATCGAGCCGAGCTGCGTAAGCGGCCGGGTAGGATGGCCCGCAGCCGGTGGTTGCGTGATGGTGCCATTCGGTGCATGATGGTGGGAGAGTTCGCGTCACAATCCTATTGTGAACAGCGAGCGAAAAGCAACAGGGTGGACGCCACGATGAGCCTGGATCGCATCTCCATCGAGTTGACCAATCGCTGCGCCAAGGCGTGCTGGTTCTGTTACAACGACAGCCAGCCGCTCGGCGACACGCGCTGGACGCCCGACGAACTCGTGTCCTTCGTCAGCGATTGTGCCGCGAACGGCATCAAGGCGGTGTCGTTCGGTGGCGGCGAGCCACTGCAATACGACGGCGTTTTCGAGGTATTGTCCCGGCTGCGCGGCACGCTCTTTCGCTCGCTCACCTCGAACGGCCTGATGCTGACCGGCCAAACGCTCGAAAGGCTGATCGAGGCAGCCCCCGACAAGGTCCATCTGTCGATCCACTTTCCGGAGATGGCAAGCGAAGTCGAGCGCGTGGTCGGCCAGGTAAAGGAACTGGCCGGGCGCGGCATCAAGAGTGGCATCAACTTACTCGTCGCGCGCTCCAACTTGACTGCGGCAAGCCAGGGGGCCGAGACGGTGCGGAATGCGGGCATCGACAATCAGCGTATCGTCTATCTGCCGATGCGCGGCCGCGACACGCCGAAGCCCGAGGAAGTGGCGCGGACCGCCGGCAATCAGCCGTTTCAGTCGATGTCGTGCCTGACGGGATGTGCAAAGAGTCCGCGCTTCTGCTCGATTGGCTGGGATCGGAGCGTGGCCTGGTGTTCTTACACGACGACGCGCAAGACGCTGAAGACACTGACGTATGCGGGGCTGATGGAGGCGCTGACGGACCTGGGACTGGAGTTTTGCGGAGGGACCGATGGACGCTGATTATCCTGCGGCGCATTCGATGGACACTCTTTTCTTCGCCGTCGATAAGGACGGTCATGTCGCCGTCTTTGATACCGGGGAGGCGGGCGCGCTGCCGGATAAAGCCTGCTCTCGACGGGAGGGCGTCAGACTGCAACAGCAACTCGCCACCGTGCTGCCGCAGGGCGACTACGTCGAGGACTTCCAGGGACGCTGCATCCCGGGGCGGCCGGAGAGCCGCGACCATCGCCGGCACGTCTTCGGCACGGGCTTTCCGCTGCTCCTCTTCCTCGAATCACCTGAGCCGATCCGCGAACTGATCGACTCCGGACGCGCTCGGCAGGTCCCCACCAACAGCGACGTCCTGGCGTTCTTCGTCCGCGAGTTGCCGGAAGCCGATTTCGAGCGCTTGCACCAGATGGACCTCTGTCGCGGATGCTTCTTCAATGGCAATGACGAGGGCAACAGCGACGAGGAAGAAACGGAGGGCATGCCGCCGCGGTTGGCCGCGCATGGACTCTATCAGTACAGCCATCTGACCGAGAACTGGGTTGCCGGTCCCTATGGCCGGAAGCGAGTGCCACTGCACCCGATCCACGTCGATGAACTGCCGCCGGAAGTTCGCCGCCAGGTCAAGACACTTGTCTTCGACAGCCTGCGCTTTGCCGAAGCCCCCTACATTCAGCCGGTCGAACACGTTCCCTGCGTCGCCCACGATTGTGCCTATCTCGACGTGACGGGTCGGACCACTCGTCCAATCCCTGGGCGCGAGGAAGAGTACGCCGAGATCTATGAGACACTGGACCCCCTCGAAGAACCGCCCGAGGATGAGGAGGACGGCGAGTGAGGAGGAGACAACGTGTTCATTCTGCGCGGTCATGAAGGCGCGGTTCGCTCGCTGGCCTACTCTCCCGATGGCAACCGGCTCGCCAGCGGCAGCGAGGACGCCACGCTGCGCATCTGGGACGTTGCGACATACGCCGAGCATTCCAGCGTGAAATCCTTCAGCAGCGTCGAGGTACTCGTCTTCAGCCCCGATGGCAAGGGCATCACGGTCGGCCTGGCCAATGGTGAGATGCTCATTCGCCGCGGCACACGCTGGCGGCATCCGTCCTCGATCCCGTGTCATGCCGGCGGCGTGCGCTGCCTGGTCCACGACGGCAACGCCCAACTGTATTCCTGCGGCTGGGATGGGAAAGTCCTCATCTGGGACATCGCCAACCTGGACAACCCGAGTACGTTCCTGACCGCGAGAATGCCGGTGACGAGCCTGGCGCTGACGGCGGACGGCAAGCGCCTGGCTGTCGGCTGCTATGACAAGACCGTTGCCGTCTATGAGCCGCCGGTGAAGAAGGAAAAGATGACGTTTGAGGCAGCATCCCCCCTGTGCCTGGCCTTCTCGCCCGATGGTGAACTGCTGGCGATGCCGGGTCCGGATTATGCCATCATCCTTGCCGATCTTGCCAGGCAAACTTCCCGAACTCTGGCCGGCCACACCTGGACGATTTACGGTCTGGTCTTCACACCGGATGGGCGGACGCTGATCTCCGGCGGAGCGGATGGCACCGTTCGCATCTGGGACGTCGAGTCCGGCAGCGAGAGGGCGAACTATCGCTGGCACGAGAGCTGGGTGACGTGCCTGGCGGTATCGCCCGACGGCCTGACGGCCGCCGCCGGCAGCGCCGATCACTCGATTGTGGTCTGGGACCTGTCGGGTTAGCCGCGACGCGAGTC
>JBBSDR010001341.1:0-2804 GCA_038240465.1 Gemmatales bacterium | reverse complement strand
TCGCGTCGCGGCTAACCGGGTCACTGCTTCGGTGGTTTCGGCGGCGCCAGGGGTTTGCCCATCGTCAGGGTCAGCGTCTGCAGCCGGTCGCCGCGACGCACTTCCAACTTGACGGCCACCTCGGGCCGGATCCGGTTGAAGATCTTGTTCAATTCGTTGATGCTGGCCACCTGCTCGCCATCGACGTAGACGATCAGGTCGTCCACGACCAGCCCCGCCTTGTCCGCCGGGGAACCCGCCGCGACTTCCTCGACGTAGGGCGGCGTGAACTCGACCACGTTGGGCACCAGGATCAGGCCGGTGTAGTTCTCCGCCTTCTCCTTGCTCCGGACGTGCGGGACGACGAGGTATTTCTCCTTCTTCTCGACCACCTCGGCAATGCTGACCAGCCGCTTCTTGCCGTCCTTGTCCTCGGACTCGACCGCGGTTTGAATCGGAATGGCATAGTTGATCCAGGTGCTGCTCAGGTCGTTCTTCAGTTCCTTGCCGATCAGGCCGAGCAGCTTGCCGCTGTGGTCCGTCAGGGCGCCGCCGGCAGCGCCGGGATTGTTCGTAATGGCATCGAGGACGTAAACGATGCCGTCGAAGTTCGCCTCGTGAATACCGCGGCGGCCCTTCAGCTTGGTAACGGCCGTCACCAGCCCGCGCTGAATCGACACCGGCTCGTCGCGCGTGGCGATCTCGAATTGATTGCAGAAGGCGAGAACGCCCTTGCCGGTTTTGGCCATTGGCTTCTTCGACTCGGCCACCAGGTCCCAGAAGGGCAGATCGAGCTTCTCTTTCGTCTCGATCTTGACCAGGGCGATGTCCAGTTCCGGTTCCAGGGTGACGATCTTGCAGTGATAGCGCCGGCCGTCGTACAGATGGCAGCGCAGGTCGGCCGTGTCGAGCATCGGGCTGGCGACCGTCAGGATGTAGCCGTCGGGGGAGACGACGAGACCGGTGCCATAGGCAACCAGCCCCTTGAAGCCGCCGGAGCCGAACAGCTTGACCATCTTCGTATTGGCCTGGTCCGCGACCTCGGCGAAGGATGTATCGGCGCGCGACGGCGCGGCAGCCACGGCCAGCGCCGCCAGCGCGATCGTAAAGTGTCGAATCATTGCAGGTTTCCTCTTGTTACCAGCCCCGAGCGCACGCGAGGGGCGCTTGCGGAGAACCCCTCGCTTGCGCTCGGGGCTGGTTAGCACTCACTTCGCCGCCAGACCCCACTCGATGTTGTTGAACTCCGCGTAGCCGTCGTTGCCGTGGCGAACGACGATCTTGCCCGGCATCATCCGGCCACCGAGGTTCTTGTAATCCATCAGATACACCTCGCACGGATCGTCCTCGGAATCGACCGTCACTTCGTAGCCGAGCAGTTTCTGGTCCTTGAGCGAGAAGTACCACTTGGTCGAGACGCCGGCGAATCGCGTCTTGAGGACCTCGGCCATCACCTGCAGCGACTTGAAGTCCGGCTTGCCGGCCTTGGGCGGCGGCAGGTAGAACGGCTCGTGTCCTCCATGCGTGAACTCGCCGCCGACGAAACCCTTCTCGCCGTGCGTCAGCAACTGGCGATACATGAACAGCGACATCAGCAAACCGCCGCTCTTGGGCGGCGCCGACAGGTCCGCCTTGGCAATGTCCGTCTTCAGCGGATCGAGAAGGTAGTCGATGCCGAGAATGGTCATGCTGCAATTGTTCTTGGCGCCGTCCTCGCGCAGGCTGACTTCCATCTTGGTCGAGCGGCTGTCGGCCTCGCCCAGCGCCTTGATGACCCACTCGCCCTTCTGCTCGGTGAAGTCGCCATTCTTCTGGAACGCCTTCCACAGACGTTCCCGTTCCTGCTTGTTGAAGTAGTGATTTGCGAACCCCGGTTTCGCCTCGAAGAACTTGGCCGCCGGCGACGGCTTGACCGGCACCGGACGCGGTCCCGGTCCCGGAGCAGGCGGCATCGGGTTCTTGTCCTTGTCGTCGGGCAGTTCTTGCCGCTGCACGCCCATCAGGCGGACCAGCGTCTCGTGCTTGGTATCGTTGCGCCGATAGACCATCGGCATCCGCCAGCCGCGCGGATACAGCCCCAGCACGTTCTTGTACTGGTTGACCGTCCCCAGACGCCGGCCCGCGAACGACACCAACTCGTCGTCCGTCGTCAGGCCGCGCCGCGTCACGTCGGCATTCTCAAGGATGGCCTTGACCAGCATGCGCGGGTTGGCGCCGTCGTCGGATTCGCTCTCGACGATGGCCCCGAGCGAGGCGTGATCGGTGTCGAGGCCGGCGCGCAGATGACCGAGGAAGTTCTTGATCTGGTTGATCGAGATGGCGTAGCCGACGCCCGAGTTGATGCGCGAGCGCTTGTCGAACGAACCCCGGCCATTGATGCCGATCAGTTCGGCGTTCATGCTGAACAGCGGCCCACCCGAGTTGCCGGGATTGATCGAGGTGTCGATCTGGATGCAGTCGGTGTACTCCAGCAGCACGCCGGCGGGATACTGATAGCGATGCACGCCGGAGATGAGGCCATAGGTGACCGTCGGCGTGAAGTCCGTGGCCAGCAGGAACGGATTGCCCATGGCCAGGGACCAGTCGCCGGCCCGACACTTGTCGCTGTCGCCCATGACGGCGAAGGGGAACTTCTGTCCCTCCTTCTTGGGCAACAGTTTGACGAGGGCGACATCGCCGACCTTGTCGAGGCCGACGAGGACGGCGTCATAGAGGATGCCGTCGGGCAGGCCGCACTGCATGGTATTGCCGGCGCCGGCGGTGACGTGGAAGTTCGTCAGGGCGTAGCCATCCTCGCTGATGAGGACGCCGGAGCCGCCGCCGTT
>JBBSDR010001340.1:0-2805 GCA_038240465.1 Gemmatales bacterium | reverse complement strand
CCGCGTCGCCGCTAACCGTCAGGATTTGATGCTGCAATCGTCCTCAAGGACGGCTATCCTGAATAGGACAGGCTCCGCCCCGGAGGATGAGCGAACATGCGCTGGATGGCTCTCGCTTTCGTGCTGATCGCCGTTCCTTCCACGGAAGCCGGCGCCGATGCTCGTAATGCTGCCGACGAGGCGCGCTTGCAAAAGGCCGGCCTCAAGACCGATGGCGCGGCGCTGCTCGAATTCTTTCGCCAGCGCACCGTTCGCACCGATCAGCAGCAAGTCCGCTCCCTCGTGCTCCAGCTTTCCCATCGTTCCTTCTCGCGCCGGCAGAAAGCGTCCGCCGGCCTGATCGCATTCGGCGCCCGCTCCGTGTCGCAATTGCGCGATGCCCTGCGTGATCCCGAACTGGAAGTACGCCGCCGGGCCGAGGAGTGCCTGCGCCAGATCCAGAACAACTCCCAGCCCGAACTCGTCGAATCCGCGGGCCGGCTGCTCGCCCTGCGCAAACCCGCCGGCAGCGCCGAAGCGCTGCTCGACTTTCTCCCGTGTGTTCTCGAGGGACCCACCGTCCGCGAACTGTACGGCGCACTCGCCAAACTGACCGTCCGCGACGGCAAGACCGATCCCGCGATCGTCAAGGCGCTGACCGATGAGGACCCCATCCGCCGGGCTGCCGCCGCCGCCGCCCTGTGCCGCGCCGGCGTCAAGGACCAGTTCGGCAAGGTCAAGCCGCTCCTGCGCGACCCGCACGCCACCGTCAGGCTCCATGCAGGTCAGTCGCTGCTGATGGCCGGCGAGAAGGACGCTGTCCCCGTCCTGATCGGGCTGTTCGATACCCTGTCGCGCAACGACCTGTGGCAGGTCGAGGATGCACTTTATCGCCTCGCCCGGGACAAGGCGCCGGCCGTCGCTCTCGGTGAGACGGCCGAGTCGAAGAAGGCATTCCGCGACGCCTGGCTCGGCTGGTGGAAAGAGCACCGCGACAAGCTCGACCTCGCTCTGCTCAAGGACGCGCGCCGCGATTTCACACTCGTCGTGCTGCTCGATGAGGGAGACGTGCTGGAACTGGACGCGAAGGATAAAGAGCGTTTCCGGATGTCGAAGATCGCATTTCCGCTCGACGCCCAAACATTGCCGGGCGATCGCGTACTCCTGGCCGAGTATAACGGCAGCCGGGTGACGGAACGGCTGCGCGACGGCACGGTGCTGTGGGAGAAGGCGGTGAATGAGCCGCTCGTCGCCCAGCGGCTGGACAACGGCAACACCTTCATCGGCAGCAAGAACGCCGTCATGGAGGTCGATCGCGAGGGCAAGAGCGTCTTCTCCTGGTCGCCGCCGGGCGAGGACCAGATCATGAGGGCGAAGAAGCTGGCGGATGGCTCGATGGGCATCATCCTGCATAACACGCAGCGATTCCTGCGCCTGGACGCCACGGGCAAGGAGATGGATACGTTCAGTTTCAACGTCAACGTCCATACCTTCGGCGGCCGGGTCGATGTGCTGGACGATGGCCATGTGCTGATTCCGCAGATGTACATGAACAAGGTCGTGGAGTACAACTCCAAGGGGACGCCGGTCAAGGAGTTCACCGTCAGCCAACCGATTGCGGCGACGCGGCTTCCAAACGGCAACACGCTCATCACGTCGATGAACGAGTATCGAGCCGTCGAACTGGACATGGCAGGGAAGGAAGTGTGGGAGTACAAGTCGAAAACACCACCGAACCGAGTGACCCGCGCGTATCGCCGCTGAGGCGTCCCGGGTTCTGGCGCAAGGCCGGGGCCGCGTTCCTGCGGCTGTGGGCGCTGTGGCTGGTGGGCTTCCTGCTGCTGACGCTGCCGCCGCTGCACCAGGCCATGAAGCCGAAGCCGGTGGACGTGCCGCCGGACGTCAAGCAGCCCGATCCTGCACCGCCGCGCGCCGATCTGCGCGAACTCGACAACGCCGTCAAGCGCGGTGACGATGCGGCCATTCTCGATTACTTCCGCAAACGCACCCTCTCTCCTGAAGAACGAACGCGCGTTCAGGCGTGCATCGATCGGCTTGGCGATGGTTCTTTCAGAGTCCGCCAGCAAGCCGCTAATGCTCTCGTGAAGTTCGGCCCGCGCGCTGCCGGCATGCTGCGCCGGGCGGCGCGCCATCTTGACGCGGAGGTTGGCGAACGCGCTCGCCAGATTCTGGTGGGGATCACGAAGAAGCCAACGAGCGCCCTCTTAACCGCAGCCATGAAGAGACTGCTCGTTGCTCCTCCCGACGACATGGTCGTTGTCTTGCTTGACTCCATTCCTGAGGCGGAGAGTGACACTGAGGTTGAGATCGTGATATCCACGCTGGTGGATTTTTTCCAGCATCATGACGACTTCTGGGGAGGCTTTATCGCTCCCGAGGTACGCCAGGCATCTACGGACGCGCTTCCTGAAAAGCGTGCTGCCGCCGGCGTCATCCGCGCCCGTTGCGAAAGAAGCATGATTGCTAAGCGTACAAATTTTGAGGATCGCGATTCCTGGGTTCGCTATCGAGTCGCTCGCGCCTGGTTGGCCCGAGGTGAGGCCAACCCGCTTCGCGTTCTGATTGATCTGCTACCCGATCTGGGGATGCGAGAAGCCTATGAGGTCCTGGACCTGCTCTCTCAAGTGTCTGGAATCACGGGACCAGCGGTCGGACTGGGTATCGGCGAAACAGGACGAGTTCGCTGTCGCGATGCCTGGCGCGAGTGGTGGCGTATTCATGGCGAGAACCTCGATCTGACGAAGATGGATTTGCGTCAGCCGATCTCGCGTGGATCAACGCTGCTGGTCCAGCTCGATACCCGTT
>JBBSDR010001339.1:0-2816 GCA_038240465.1 Gemmatales bacterium | reverse complement strand
GAAGAACTGCAAGATTCCATGATGTATATCCCGCTTTGATTGGGAGTGATGAACTTGGCCACCTTCGAGCCTACCCTGCTCCGCCGTGCCGGCAAGCCCCTCGACATCGGGTCGTATCGCGCCGATGGCGGATACAAGACCGTCGAGAAGGCGTTCCACGAATTGCAGCCGGGCCAGATCATTGACATGGTCAAGGCGTCCGGCCTGCGCGGCCGTGGCGGCGCAGGCTTCCCCGCCGGCACCAAGTGGGGCTTCTTGCCGAAGGACCATCCGGGTCCGATCTATCTTTGCGTCAACATCGACGAGAGCGAACCCTGCACGTTCAACAATCGCTATCTCCTCGAGAACGATCCGCACCAGGTCCTCGAAGGCATCATGCTGGCCTGCTACGCCACCAGGGCGACGACGGCCTATCTCTATTTCCGCTACGAGTACGGCACGGCCACGCGCATCGTTCAGAAAGCCATCGACGAGGCGTATGAGCAGGGCCTGTTCGGCAACAACGTTCTCGGCAAGGGCATCAAAATCGATGCCTACATTCATCGCGGCGCCGGCGCTTACATCTGCGGCGAGGAAACCGGACTGATCGAGAGCCTCGAAGGCAAGCGTGCCTGGCCGCGCATCAAGCCGCCGTTCCCGGCCGTCGAGGGAGCTTTTCGCAAGCCGACCGTCGTCAACAATCCCGAGACGCTGGCGTGCGTCAAGCACATCGTCGAGCGCGGCCCGGACTGGTTCAAGTCGATGGGCGTGCCGTCGCCTGACGCCAACGCTCCCGGCAAGGGCAGCTATGGCCCCAAGCTCTACAACCTCTCCGGGCACATCAATACACCCGGAACGTTCGAGGCGCCATGCGGCCTCACCGTGCAGGAGTTGATCGATCAGTACGGCGGCGGAGTCTGGAAGGGCAAGAAAGCCAAGGGAGCGATCCCCGGCGGCATCAGCATGGGCATTCTCAGGGCCGACGAGTTCGGCGCGAAGCTCGATTTCAACGACCTGGCCCGCTATGAGATCATGGGCCTCGGCACCGCCGCCGTCACGGTTTTCGACGAGGACACGAGCATCGTCGATGTCTGTTACAACATCGCCCGGTTCTTCGCGCATGAGTCGTGCGGCCAGTGTACCCCCTGCCGTGAGGGAACCGCGTGGATGCTCAAGATCCTCGATCGTATGCGCCAGGGCGAGGGCCGGAAAGAGGACCTCGATATCCTCGCGGACGTCGGCCATCGCATCGGCATCATTCCCGGGACAACTATCTGCGGTCTGTCGGATGGGGCGGGCTGGCCAATCAAGAACGCGGTCAAGAAGTTCCGTCCCGAGTTCGAGTCGTACATCAAGAGCGGCACCAAGAGTCCGCGGCTGGCACTTGAGCTGGCGCATCATTGAGCCGGGTTTTGCCGCTTGCGGCGAGAAGGAGGTTCCCATGCGAATCGTTCTCACCACCGCTGCGATTCTGATCGTGGCGTCGAGCGTTCGCGCCGACGACGAGCGCGTGACGGTCAACGATCTCAAGCAGATTGGCCTGGCATACCACAACTACGCCGACAACAACAACGGCCGTGCTCCGAAAACGGCCGAGGATCTCGCTCCGTACTTCGAGAACAGCAAGAAACTGCTCGATCATCTCAAGACGAAACGGATCGAGTTCTTCTACGGCGTTCGCCTGGTCGAGATGACCGAAGGCTCCTCGAATACCGTGCTGGCTCACGAGAAGGACGTCCCGACCAAGGGGGGCTGGGCGCTGTACGGAGATGGATCGACGAAGAAACTGACGCCCGAGGAATTCAAGAAGGCGACGCTGGCGAAGAAACAGTAACAACGAGACCACAGCGCAAGCAAGGCCTGGACACCTGGGAAACGACAGCATGGCCACAGTCTACGTCAACGGCACGGCAGTCGATATCGGCAACGCGCACCTGAACCTCGTTCAGGCGGCGGCGCTTGCCGGCGTCGAGGTCCCCGTGTTTTGCTGGCATCCCGACCTGAGCGTCGTCGCCAGTTGCCGGATGTGCCTCGTCGAGATCGGCGAACGCAAGCCCGACGGCACCATCGTCATGCAGACCATCCCCAGCGGCGAGAACAAGGTCGTTCCCGCCTGCCAGACGCCGGCGCGCGACAATACCGTCGTCGTTACCAACGGCCATCAGTCGAAGAAGTCGCAGGCCGACTCGCTCGAAGCCCTGCTGCTCAATCATCCGCTCGATTGTCCCGTGTGCGATAAGGCCGGCGAGTGCATGCTGCAAGACAATAGCTATCACCACGGCCGGGCCGAGACGCGGATGATCGATGAGAAGAACACGCCGCCGAACAAGCCGCACATCGGCCCGAACGTCACCCTGTTCACCGACCGCTGCATCATGTGCAGCCGCTGCGTCCGCTTCACCCGAGAAATCTCGGGGACGGCCGAGCTGCAGGTGGTCGGGCGCGGCGACCATTCGGAGATCGACGTCTTCCCCGGCGAGCCGCTGGACAACAAGCTGGCGAGCAACGTGGTCGATCTGTGCCCCGTGGGCGCGCTGTGCAGCAAGGACTTCCTCTACAAGCACCGCGTGTGGAACCTCAAGACGCGGGACAGCGTCTGCGCCGACTGCTCGACCGGCTGTAGCACCTACGTCGATGGCAACAAGAACATCGTCTACCGCCTGCGGCCGCGTGAGAACCCCCGGGCCCAGGGGCACTTCATGTGCGACGAGGGGCGGCTGGGCTACCACTACGTCAACTCGAAGGAGCGCGTGCTGAGGCCGCTGGTGATGCGCGAGGGCAAGCGGGTGCCGGCGGCGTGGGGCGAGGTGACGCCGGCCCTGCGCTCCGCCCTGCAG
>JBBSDR010001338.1:0-2825 GCA_038240465.1 Gemmatales bacterium | reverse complement strand
TCGAGGTCGCGCGGCGGCTTGTCCGTCCAGGCGTGCTTGAGCAGGTTGGCGATGAAGATGTGTTCCTTCGACTGCACCGGATCGGCCGACAGCCCGGTCAGACCGAGCAGCGCCGAGGCCGTCGCGTCGATCTTCTGGTTGAGGTCTTCCAGAAGGATGTTGCCCTTGGGCGCGGTGAAAGTCTGCAAGATCGACAGCGGCAGTCCCGCCGTGCTGCCGGGTGTGTAAATGCGATACTCGGACTTTTCGCGCAGTTGGCGCAGTCGATCCGCCGACTGGCCGGTATCAGCCAGGCCCTTCTTCCAGCGTTCGGACATTTCCTTGGCATACTGCTCGACAGTGATGCCTTTCTGAACGGCCTCGTCGGCGCTGAGCCAGCGCTGGAAGTCTGCGGGGGCAAGGTCCGGGAAGTGCAGCATCAGGTTGGACAGATCGCCCTTGGGATCGATGATGATGCAGGGAATGCCGTCGATGGCCGCCTCTTCGAGCAGAGCGATACTCAGGCCGGTCTTGCCCGAGCCGGTCATGCCGACGACGACGCCATGCGTGCAGAGGTCCTTCGACTCGTAATTGATCGGCTTCTGCTTGACGGCGTGAGCGGCGAGGTCGTACTCGAGTCCCAGGTAGAACGAGGACTGCTCCGGTTTGTCGGCGAAGTTTGGCGCAAGGGCGCTGTCGTCCACGGTTTCGTCTCCTGGTCGAGGTGCGGAACAAGGTGTGTATTATCAGGCAGCAGCGGCGACTTGACCAGACCCGTTTCAACTATCGACACGGGATATCCGCAATGAGAAAGTGTCTTCGCCGCTTGCGGCTTGGCGGGTAAGACCGCTAAGCCGCAAGCGGCAAGAAGGTTGTTGTCAAGAAAGAATCTCGTGGACCACGTTCCCATGAACGTCCGTCAGGCGGAAATCGCGGCCCGCATGGCGGAAAGTGAGCCTTGTGTGGTCGAGTCCGAGCAGATGCAGGATCGTCGCGTGCAGGTCCGGGATCATCACCTTGTTCTCCACGACATAGTAGCCGAACTCGTCGGTCTTCCCGTAGACCTGCCCGCCCTTGATGCCGCCGCCGGCCAGCCACATCGAGAAAGCGTGCGGATGATGGTCGCGGCCATCGCTGCCCTGAGCAGCCGGCGTCCGGCCGAACTCCGTGCCGAAGATGACCAGCGTGTCGTCGAGCAGGCCGCGCGCTTTCAGATCGCGCAGCAATCCCGCAATCGGCCTATCAACCTTTTTCGCGTTGGTCGTGTGATTGCTCCGCAGGCCGCTGTGAGCATCCCAGTAGTTGCGCGGATAGCTGTAGTTCACTTGCACAAAGCGGACGCCGTTCTCGATCAGCCGTCGGGCCAGCAGACACTGCCGGCCATACTCGTCGGTCGGCTCTTCACCCACGCCGTACAGCGCCAGCGTCGGCTTGCTCTCGGCCGAGAGATCGAACACCTTCGGCGCGTGCGTCTGCATGCGAAAGGCGGTCTCGAAACTGGCAATCCGCGCTTCCAGGCGGGCATCGGTCCCGGTTCTGTCGAGATGAGCGCGGTTCTGCCGGGCGAGCAGGTCGAGTTGGAGACGTTGCAGGTCGGCATCGTCGGCGGCCGCGATGTGCGCGACGGTGGCTTTCTGAAAGGGAGTGTTGCCATCGCCGATCCGCGTCCCCTGAAAGCTGGCCGGCAGAAAGGCCGAACCGTAGTTCTGCGCTCCTCCGTGATAGATCGACGGGCTGAGCGTGATGAAGCCAGGCAGGTTCTCGTTCTCCGAACCCAGGCCATACAGCGTCCAGGCGCCAAGGCTGGGCCGATTGAAGGTGCCGTCGCCGGTGTTCATCGCCAGCAGGGCGGGGCCATGCGAAACCTGGTTGGCGCCGTTCATCGAGCGGATCAAGCAAATGTCGTCGATGCACTTGCCGACGTGAGGGAACAGCTCGCTGATCTCGATGCCGCTGCCGCCGTGCTTGTGGAACTTCCACGGCGAGGCGAGCAGGTTGCCGGTCGGGGCGAACTCGAACCTCGGTTTGGCGAATGGCAATGGCTTGCCGTTCATCTCCGCCAGCCTGGGCTTGGGATCGAACGTATCGACGTGCGAGACGCCGCCGTGCATGAACAGGAAGATCACCCGGCGCGTCTTCGCGGAGAAATGCGCTGCTCGGGGCGCCAGCGGATTGACGGCCTCCGCCGCAACCGCTTCCTCGCCGAGCAGAGCGGCCAGGGCGACGCTGCCAATGCCGCAAGCGACCCGCCGCAGCGCTTCGCGACGGCTGAGCGGTGAGGAGACAGGATGTCGGTCGTTCATCGCGCCGCTCACTCCACATAGAGGAACTCATTCGAGAAGAACAGCATCTGACAGTAACTCTGCCAGGCCGCCAGCCGGCTGTCGCCTCGGGAACGAGAGCGGGCGACATACTCGCGCACAAAAGTCATCGCATCCCGGCTTTCCGCACGAGTGGGTAACCGCCCGAACGCCCGGCCAAAGGCAGCACGCACACGCGCTTCGTCCTGCCCTTCGCGATTGGCGAGAAGTGACTGGGCGAAGTGCAGGGCCTGCTCGCGGACAAACGGATGATTCATGAGGAACAGGGCCTGCGCCGGTCCGGTCGTCTCGTTGCGAACCGCCGTCACGCCATTCGGATCGGCGGCATCGAACAGGGTCAGGACGTCCGGAAGAGCGTTGCGGACCACCGGCAGATAGATGCTTCGCCGCGTGGAAGTCGTGTAGTAAGGATTGTCGGCCTTGACCTGGCTGGGGCGGAAAAAATCGCGGTTCTTGTCGATCACCTCGCCCGCGTTGAAGAGAAACTCGGACGCCTCGTTGCCGCCGATGGCCCGGTCGAGCCGG
>JBBSDR010001337.1:0-2827 GCA_038240465.1 Gemmatales bacterium | reverse complement strand
TGACCGGGATTGAACGCGAGCAATCACCCCAAAGCGCCCAGGAACGACCGGAGGCTGCCCCTCCGGCACCGGGCTCTGGGCACAGTCTCAGAGACAATCTCCACTCCACTGTCGCGTCGCTCAGTACTGTGCTGGGCCACGACAACCCAGGCGTCCAGGAGTCTGTGGCGAGCGTACAGCCGGGAACAACCGCTCCATCATCGCCCCTACCAGCGCGAAAGCCGCCCTCGTGCCGACAGGGCTTGCTGGACTTTTCGCCCGAGCCGGACGAAGCGGCTGTGCGTGAAGACACTGTTCCGTCTGGTCTCGAAGGAAATGGCCATGCACTGCACGATGCCGTGTCCGACGCTGACACGCAGCACCAGCCGACCGCAGACCAACTCCGACACCCGGAAGGCCGACCGCTTCCAGACGACAGCGGGCGGCAACCAGAGCCGGATCCGCAACGAGCACGTGGCGATTACCCGGAAGTATCCGGCGGACTCTTTGGATTCCCGGCCCCCTCCGATCGACAGCGAACCGCGTCCCCGCGAGGGGGCAACCGCGTTCATCCGCGGTCACACCGCGCCCGCGGAAAAGCGTCACGGGACGAGAGGACGTTGTTTGACGCCTTTGACACAGCCATCGGCGAGCCCGAGCCCCGGGCGCCGGAGGAACCACTTCCGCCACCGGTCCCCCTCATCGCCGCGATCACCGATGCCCTCAACGATCCCCACCCGTCCGCCCGCCCTCTGGAACACGCCTCGCCGGACGCACCGATCATCGCCAGTGGTGAAAGAGAAAAGGCACGGGACATTCTCACCGCCATCCGCATCCTCAAGAGAGTCGAGCAGGAAGTGCGGCCCGCCACGTCGCAGGAGAGACGCACACTCGCCCGCTTCGCGGGCTTCGGGCCCGTCGCTCTGTCGATCTTCCCCGACTCGATGAGCGGCCGCTACAAGGACGCGGCCTGGCAGGACATCGGGGAAGAGCTGAAGACGCTTCTTACAGCGGAGGAATACGACAGTGCCAAGCGCACCACCTTCAACGCCTTCTACACCTCTCCGACCGTCATCACGGCCATGCACGAGGCCATCGGCCGCTTGGGAATCCCGAGAAATGCAACGATCCTGGAACCCGGCTGCGGCACGGGCAATTTCATGAGCTTGGCCCAACCGGGCATGCGCTTCATCGGCGTCGAACTCGACCGCATCTCCGGCCGCATCAGCCAGGCACTCCACCCCGATCAGGACATCCGCATCGAGAACTTTCGCGACACGCGACTGCCCGAGGGCAGCGTGGACGGAGTGATCGGCAACGTCCCTTTCGCAGATGTGAAGCTCGAGTACCGCGGGCTGAAACTGTCGCTGCACGACTTCTTCTTGGCCAAGTCGATCAACGCTCTCAAGCCCCGCGGCGTGCTGGCCCTGGTCACCTCGCACTTCACGCTCGACAAGCAGAACGCCGCCACCCGAGAGTACCTGGCCTCGAACGCCGATTTTGTCGGCGCGATCCGGCTACCTTCCGAGGCGTTCAAGCGTGAAGGCACGGCCGTCGTGACCGACATCATCTTCATGCGGAAACGCTCCCTCGACGAGCCCCCCAGCCATACCGACCATGAATGGCTCGGCGTCGCACTCTTGACCATCGAGGACGCGGAGATTGTGATCAATCGCTACTTCCTCAAGCATCCCGAGATGGTACTGGGCGCCTGGACGCGCAAGGACACACTCTACGGCGAGGGCTACAGCGTCACCGGCAGCGGCGACCTGGCAGAGCAGTTGCAGGCCGCGATCCAACGCCTGCCGGAATACGCCCCGTTGCACGCCTCCCCCGTTCAGGAACAAGCCGCCCCAGCCTTCGCGCCCCCACCGCCGGAGCGCCACATCACCGAAGGCAGTTTCTTCATCAACGACGATCGCATCATTTGCCAGAGCATCGAGGGACAAACCGTCCCGGTTGTCTACGGCGGGATAACCCTGAGAGCGGGCGGCACCCACACCGGCAAGCGGCTTGCCGCTTTGGTCCGCCTGCGTGACCTGGCCCGCCGCGTCCTGCAATCGCAGAACGACGGATGGCCCGAGGCGCACCGCAACGACGCGCGGCGGGAACTCAATTGGGCGTATGACCGATTCGCCGGCACCTACGGCCCGATCAACAAGACCACGTTCGGCGAGACCGCCAATGGCGGCGTCCTGCGCCGCATGCCCAACCTCGTCAAGTTCCGGGAGGATCCGGATGCCATGCTGGTCATGTCCCTGGAGGACTACGATGAGGCCAGGGGCACGGCCGCCAAAGCCGCCATCATGCACAAGGATGTGGTCGGCAAGAGCCCGCCCATCACGTCCGTCAGAAGTGCCGAGGAGGGGTTGCTCGTCTCCCTCGACCAGCGTGGCGCGGTCGATCTGCCATTCATCGCCGCGCTCTACGGCAAGCCCGAGGAACAGATCATCCCCGAACTGGGCGACCTCGTCTTCCACGATCCGGAAAAGCAGACCTGGCAGACGGCCGACGCCTATCTCTCCGGGAACGTGCGGGCCAAGCTCGCCGCGGTGCTCAACGCCGGCCCGGCCTATGCGCGCAACGCCGAGACGCTGCGCAGCGTGCAACCGGAAGACGTGCTCCCCGGCGACATCGACGCCAACCTCGGGGCGCCGTGGATTCCGGAGAACGACATCCAGGCCTTCGCCGCCGATCTCTTCCATGTCGAGCCGGCGACCATCCAGGTCGGACACCTCCAGAAGGAGGCGGTCTGGAGCGTCGTGGCGGACTACGCCGCGCAGCGGTCGGTCGCCGCGACATCGGAATACGGCACCAGCCGAGCCGGCGCCGCCTGGCTCCTGGAACT
>JBBSDR010001336.1:0-2828 GCA_038240465.1 Gemmatales bacterium | reverse complement strand
TGGCTCGATGCGTCGCGCGGCGTCAACGGCCCGCGCGTCGGCGAATGGCTCGATCAGAGCGGCGGCAAGCGTCACGTTCGCCAGCCGCAGCCACAATTGCAGCCCTCGCTGGTCCCGGGCGCCCTTGGAGGTTTGGAAGCGGTGCGATTCGATGGCAAGGGGCAGTTCCTGAACAACACAACGATGGACCTGCTGCCGTCGGGATCGCCGCGAACGGTCCTGATCGCGGGACGAGCGGACACGAACGGAGGCGCGCTGCTGTCGTTCCGGCGGCTGACCGGCGGCAAGCCGATCTTCGTCGCCCAACAGGGCGCCTTCCAGGGCAGCTATTACGTCTACACCGATGGTGTCAATGGAGCAGGCAACTCCACACTGCCGATCAAGACGGTGGAGCAGATCCGCGAGCCATTCCTGAGCGTCCACACGTCGGCGGGAGCGGGAAAGAAGATTGGCGTGCGGCTCAACGGCGCGGAGCAGATGGTCGGCCAGCCGGGCGCGGTCGGCAAGGAGGAGGGCGCGACGGGTTTCGTCGTCGGCAATCGCGAGGACGTGGCCGGCTTCAGTTGGGGCGGCGACATCAGCGAGGTGTTGGTGTACGATCGCGTCCTGACGGCGAAGGAGTTGGAGCAGGCGGAACGCTACCTGGCGACGCGCTACAACTTGCCGGCGAAGCAGAGAGTGGTTGTCGCCTCGACCAGGAGTGCGGCGGAAGCGGTCGCGGCGGATCGTAAACTGATCGTCGAGTTGTATCTGTCGGCGTTGTGCCGGGAGCCATTGGCGGGCGAGATGAAGACGGCCCTCGCTCATGTCGCCGGCGCGAGCGATCGGCGTTCGGGGCTGGAGGACGTCTTCTGGGCGGTGCTGAACATGAAGGAGTTTCTGTTCCGGCCGTGAAGACTGCCACATTGGTTAGCCGCGACGCGAGTCTTCGAGCGGAGCGCGAGATGCGATAACGCCGGACGCGCGGGATGGTTAGCCGCGACGCGAGTCTTCGAGCGGAGCGCGTACCCCGCTAACGCCGGACGCGCTCCGCTTCGCGCTTGACCGGGAGCGCGTGATGCGATAACGGGGTACGCGCTCCGCTCCGAGGACTCCGCGTCGCGGCTAACCAGCGATCTTCTCACAGCAGCGGACTGAACAGACGGGCCAGGTTCTGGATCAGCCGGGAAACCAGCGCCCGGCGCCTCCAGAGAGCGCCGTCGAGCTTGATACAACGGCGGAAATAGCCCTCCTGAATCGCACGCAGTTGAGCAGTCACGCCCTCGTCATAGCACAGCAGGCACACCTCGGCGTTCAGACGAAACGAGCGGATGTCCATGTTCGTCGAGCCGATCAGCGTGATGTGATCGTCGAACGTCACATGCTTGGCATGCAGGAAGCGATACCGATACTGATGCACCTGGACTCCCGCATCGAACAGCGCGTCGTAGTAGGACCGCTGCGCCAGCCCGACCAGCAACTGGTCCATCTTTTGCGACACGACCAGATGGACCTCGACGCCGCGCATCACTGCCGTCTCGAGCGCCTGCATGAGCGGCTCATCGGGAATGAAGTAGGGCGTGGTAATCACCACACGCTGCCGGGCGGCATGGACCAGGGCCACGATCAGCCGCTGGACGTTTGCCTGCGGATAACTCGGATCAGAAGGAAGCACCTGGGCCGCCACGCTGCCGGCCATCTGCGGGTCGGGAAAGAAACAGGGACGATCGAGCAACTCCTCTGTCTCGAGATACCAGTCGGACACGAAGACGTACTGCAACTCCAGTACGACGGGGCCAGTGACGCGGACCACCAGTTCCTCGTAGGTCAGGTCCTCCTTGTACTTGGCATCGACGAGGTTCTGCGAGCCGGTGTAGCCGATCAGACCGTCGATGACGGCGATCTTGCGATGGTTGCGCAGATCGAAGCGGGCGGACTTCGGCGAGAACAGGCCGACGGGCAACACCTGATGCACCTGGATGCCGGCCTCCTTCAAGCGCGGCAACAGCTTCTTGCGATACGCCTTGGAGCCGACCGCATCAACGAGGACGCGGCAGGTGACGCCGCGACGAGCTGCCCGTTCGAGAGCGTGGATGATTCGGCTGCCGCTCTTATCGACGGCGAAGATGTAATAGAGCAGGTGAACGTGATCGCGGGCGGCGTCGATGTCGTTGGCCAGGCGCGAGAGAGCGGGGTCGTACCGGGTAATCACCTCGACGGAATTGCCGTCGAGGATGGGATGATGCCCGAGCTTCGTCGCCAGCCGCACCGCCGGCTGCACCTCGGGATCGAGCGCGGGATGAATGATGCGCGGATGATGGGCGAGGATGTTGCGCACGTCCTTCAAGGCGCCGGCGAGCCGGGTTAGCCGATCCAGGCGCCAGGGCGGAAGGTTCGTGTGGCCGAAGACCAGGAAGATCAGCAGGCCCAACTCCGGCACGAAGAAGATGACAGTCAACCAGGACAGGGCCGAGACGGTCGAGCGGCGATGGGCGGTCGCGGTCACGGTGACAAGCATGATGATGCGGATGGACCATTCCAGAACGTAGATCAGGGCGGTCCACGACAGCAACCTGGCGCTGGCCTCCTGATCCGGAGGTTTGGGATAGGCGAGCGAGAACTCGGGATCGCCGAAGATCGGCCAGAGGATCAGGAAGTGATGGACGAAATCGCTGGCGACCAAACCGATGCCGAGAACGATCATCCACGGGACGAACAAGACCCAGCGCTGGCGCATGAGCATGGCCAGGAACAGCAGCAGCAGTCCGAAGAAGCCGTGATGAATGCGGATGCCGGCCGTCAGCCAGCCGATGTCGGACGTGGGCACCACCTCGGCGCGAATCGAGAAC
>JBBSDR010001335.1:0-2828 GCA_038240465.1 Gemmatales bacterium | reverse complement strand
GACCGCCCGCTAAGCCGCAAGCGGCAACTTGTTGTTTCGCCGTCGGTCCTCAGGGTGCGATGAGCTTCCCCGGGACCACGGTTTCAACGGCTGCCGCCCCTTCCTGGCCCTCCGTCACCACGATGTGCTGGTCCGCCTTCAGGTCCGTGAGGGTCTGCTCCAGACCGCTGGGCCAGCGAACCGTCAGCCGTTTGACTCGTTGTGCATCGCCAAGCCCGAAATGAGCGATGTTCGGCGCTTGCGACATGTAACTGTTCAGCGGATACATCTCGCGGAGCATCTTCAGTCCTTTCGTCTCGGCCGTCAGCCGGGCGCCGATTCCCTGGCGATTACTGCGGGTGCCGCGCAGCGACACTTTCAGATAATGCCGGAGCGGAAAGTTGTTCTCGTACAGCAGCAGCGCCCCGCCGCCGACCTGGCGGAGGATCAGGTCGAGTTGACCGGTGTTGCGGAAATCAGCAGCTACGACACTGCGGCCGTCCCCGTCATTGTCGGCGCCGCTGAGGTAGCTGAAATCGAGAAATCCGGTCCCGCGCTGATTCATCCAGACACGCTTGCGCTCGAAGGCGCTGAGGTTGTGGCCGTTTTTGACGATGTCCCAGGGGTTTTCGCTCCAGAACTCCTTGAGTTTATGGTCGAGCTTGCCGGGAAGCGGCACGGATGCTTTGCGGTCGCAAGGCTGTGACACGACAGCCACCCAGACGCAGTTTCAGCCATCGGGCTTGTCGCGGTCGCGGCTGATATGTCCGGCGGTCGCGTACAGGTCGAGCCAGCCGTCGTTGTCCAGGTCGGCCATCGCCGGGGCATAAGCCCAGCCGGCGTCGTGGACTTGCCATTTGGTCCCCACCTCCTCGAACTTGAGTCCGCCGAGGTTGCGGTGAAGCCGGCTGCCGACGACGAACGTGCGCATCTTCGCCATCAGGTCGTCCGGGTAGGAGCCGGGCCACATGTTGCCGATGACCCGGCTGCCGGCCTTGGAATACATGGCACCGACATACAGATCGATTCGGCCATCGTTATCGACGTCGCCGGCGGCCACTCCCATGGAGCCAAAATCGGTGGGGCCTGATTCCAGGGAATGAGGGGTGAAGGTGCCGTTGCCCTTATTGTGATAGAGGACGCCGTTGCCAAACTCGTTGATGATGTACAGGTCCGGCCAGCCATCCCCATCCGCGTCGAGCCAGACAGCACTGAACGTGGACCGATCGTCACCCGAGGTGCCGCTGGTGTCGGTCACGTCCTCGAACTGCCAGTTCCCCTTGTTGCGGAAGAGGAAATTGCCCCGATGGACGCCGGTTTTGCCGTTAATCCAGGAGCCGGACTTGCTCGCTCCGCCCCGGAAAACGTAAAGATCGAGCTTGCCGTCGCGGTCGAAATCCGCCACGGCGGCCCCGTGGGCATCTGGCGGCAGCCTCAGGTTGGAGTGTCCAGTGACATTGACGAAACGGCGGCCGCCGTCGTTGCGGTAGATCGCGGTGGAACCCAGGATCAGGTCGTCCCAGCCATCGCCATCGAGGTCGGCAATGATCGCGGACGTGGCCAGGGCGGGGGGATAGAGGTTGTCCGGAATCAGTCCCATCTCGGCTGTGACGTCCTTGAACTTGCCATCGGCCAGACCTTGATACAAAAAGACTCCGTTGTGGTCCGTGACAAGCGCGTCGAGGATGCCGTCCCGGTTGAAGTCGAACAGATAGACGCCGCCCGTGGTCGTCTTCACACGGTCCGGCTCTTTCCAGTTGTCGGAAAAGCGTTCGGGTTGCAGGCCGCGTTCGGCAGCCACTTCACGAAACAGAAATCGTTCGGACCGGGCAGTCTGCGTCTGAGTGAGCGTGCAGCCGAGCAGCCAGCCGCCTCTTGCCAAGCCGTCCTCTGAGGGCTGGCGGATCTGGTAGCGGAGATAGGCCGACACCTCCGCCGGCTTGCCGCTCTTCCAGGTCCCCCACATCCGCAGCAAGCAGGTCCCCTGCCACACGCCGGCGGAAGCGTCGCGCTTGAGGGGGGAGAGGCCCATCAGAGACAGCTTCACCTGGGGCGGTTTGTCAAAGACCTGCCGCAAGGCGAGCAACTCCGCGGCGAACTGTCTGCGATCCAGCGAGCGCAGCGGTTTGTCTCCTGAAGAACGGCGGACCACGTCCACCACGTCGGTCCGATTGCTCATTTCGAGGGTCTGGTCCGGAACCTGGCCGCTGAAGTCAGCCGCGAACAGATTGACGAGACCCTTCTCATCGTGTTCGCGCAGGGCCTTGGCAAAGGCCTTGAACCCGAACTGGCTCAGCAAGTTGCCGTGATGTTCGACGTCCCACAGATACTCGCGCTGGGCCTCGGGCAGATTGAGACAGGACTGGTCGTCGTCCGGGGGTGCATCCGCATCGACAGGCAACCCAACCGGACTGGAGGATTCAAGATACCAGACCCCTCCCAGGCAGAGAGGGACGCTCACCAGCAAGAAGGAAAGCCACCAGGCGCGCGGGATTGATGGAATACGCATGAGAACTCCGAACTCCCTGCCTGTCAAACGAACTTCCGAGCGAAATGAGTAGATGTTTAGTAAATTAGCACCCGAGGGGGACGTTCACAAGAGAAAAATCGCAGCCGCGCCGACGGTTTCTTTCCCGCCTCGATCGAACCGCTCGTCCGCCAGGCACCCGCGAACAAAACGTCCCTCTCGCTCCTCTGAGGCCAGCAGCAAAAAGGAAGGGCGCGGGGCGGGAGTGGCCCCCGCCCGTCCGCGTTGCAACGGCAGTTTCAAACAAGGCAAGCCCAGGGCGTTGGCGGGGACCGGCGGGACGAAAAGCGCCCCGATGATTGGACCCGGGGTGGCGACCCGG
>JBBSDR010001334.1:0-2830 GCA_038240465.1 Gemmatales bacterium | reverse complement strand
GCTTCAAGGAGGATGCGCATCGTCCGGCCGCACACCGCTATCGCGACTGGGTCATTCGCGCCTTCAACGCCGATCTCGGTTACGACCGCTTTGTCGCCTGGCAACTCGCCGGCGACGAATTGGAGCCGGACAATCGCGACGCCCTGCTCGCCACCGGTTTTCTGCGCCTCTATGCCGACGAGTACAACGCCGCCAACCTCGAACAGCGCTGGCAGGAAATTCTCGACGACGTGACCGACGTGACCGGCGCCGCCTTTCTCGGCCTGACCGTCGGCTGCGCTCGCTGTCACGATCACAAGTACGATCCAACGTCGCAGAAGGACTACTTCGCCCTCCAATCCTTCCTGGCGCCGATGTTGCCGCGCGACGAGTTGCCCTCTGCTGCGGGCGCTGCCTGGGAGAAGGACTCGAAACCGATCCGCGACGAGATTGAACGCCTGCTCGCGCCGATTCGGGCCGACGTTCGCAAACGCGCCCTGGAAAAGTTCCGCGCCGAGATCCAGCAGGCGGCGTTGACGGCCCCCGAGAAGCGGACTCCCTATCAGGAGCAGATCGCCGCCCTGGCCGAGAAGCAGGTCAGGCGCGCGACCCGCGACGCTCTCATGAAACCGCCCGCTGACATCAAAAAGAAACTCGACGAACTGGAAGCGAAGTTGGCCGCGATTCCGGGACGTCCGCAACCTGCCGAGCCGGTGATGGCGGTGAGCGACGTCGGCCGCACGTCGCCGCCGACGCACCGCCTCCGCGGCGGCAACTGGAAGAACCCGCGCGAGGTGATCCAGCCGGCGTTCCCCGCGTTTCTCGGCAGACTGCCTCTCGACACGCACTTGCCGCGCGACCTGAACAGCACCGGGCGCCGATCCGCCCTGGCTCGCTGGCTGACGCGCCCCGAGCATCCGCTGACGGCTCGCGTCATGGTCAATCGTCTGTGGCAGCATCACTTCGGCGTTGGTCTCGTGGCGACGTCGAACGACTTCGGTGCCGCTGGCGAGCCGGCCACGCATCCCGAGTTGCTCGACTGGCTGGCCTGTGAGTTGACCGAACACGGCTGGAGCCTGAAACACCTGCATCGTCTGATGGTGCTGTCGGCTGCCTATCGCCAAACGTCGGCCATCGATCCTCGGGATGAGGGCCAGCGCAAAGCCCTCCGTGTCGATCGCGACAACAAGCTGCTCTGGCACGCGCGCCGCCGCCGGCTCGAGGGCGAGACGCTGCGTGATGCGATGCTGGCGCTTTCGGGGGAGATGAATCGGCGCATGTTTGGCCCGAGCGCGCGGCCAAAGTTGCCCGACGGCCTGAGCAAGTACGCCTGGAAGCCGGACGACAACGAGACGGACCAGCAGCGCCGGTCGATCTATGTGCAGGCCCGGCGAAACCTGCGCTATCCGCTATTCGACGTCTTCGATCTGCCGGACATGCACAACAGTTGCTCGCGGCGAACGCAGACGACGACAGCCCCGCAAGCGCTGTTGCTCCTCAATGGCGAACTGGCGCGAGAGCGATCAAAGCGCTGGGCGTCCGAACTGCTCCTGCGGCATGGGAACGATCTGATGGCGTTGACGGCGGACGCCTACCGCACCGGCTGGGGACGTTCCGCGACAGCCGAGGAACTGCGCCTTGGAGTGGACTTCATCCGCCAGCAGGCCGAGCGGCTGCGCTCGCCAAATGCCCGAGTGAAGGAACCGCTGTCTGCCGCGATTGCCGACTTCTGCCATGCGGTCGTCAACAGCAACGAGATGATGTATCTCGACTGATCGCCCCATTTCCGCATGTCTTCTCGTGTGTGGACCATCCGACCCGACCGCGAAATAACATCCCTCTTTCTTGCCGCTTGCGGCTTAGCGGACCGCCCGCTAACGACCGCTAAGCCGCAAGCGGCAACCCGTTATTTCGTCGCTACTGAAGTGGACAAATTTATACTATATGCTACAGTGATAGATGAAGACGCATGACATCTCAGAAGGAGGCAAACCATGCGAGACAGTGACAAGATCACTCAGGAAGACGCTCCCCTGCCGGTGGGCGTGGAAACGCTGACGGAGCAGCTCGCCGAGCCGTTCGACGCGGATGAGGTCAAGTTCAAGCCGGGCGTGATCAGCGGCAATCGCGCTCTCGCCCTGCCCTACGTCGATGCCCGCGTCATTCAGGATCGCCTGGACGAGGTCCTCGGCGTCGCGGGCTGGCAGGACGAGTACGAGTGTCTGCCGGACGGTTCGGTCGTCTGCCGGCTGCGGTTGCGGCTGGGCGAGGAATGGATCACCAAAATGGACGTCGGCGGACAGAGCGAACAGCCCGACGAGGGCGACCGGCGCAAGGCCGCGTTCAGCGACGCCCTGAAACGCGCCGCGGTCAAGTTCGGCGTGGGACGGTATCTCTATCGCCTGGAGCCGCAGTGGGTCGATTACGACTCCCAGAAGAAGAAGATCGTCAAGCCGCCGAAACTGCTGGCGCCGGCGCTGCCGCGGAGGACAGCGGGGAAACTGGTGGCCGGCGAGGAGGCGAAGCCGGCGAAGACCAGGGCAGCCAGCAAGGACAAGGCCCTCCCCGCCAATGGCGAGGAACTGCAGCGACGGCTGTACAGCTACGATGGCCGGCTGGCGTCGCAGGGATTGTGCCGGCAGGGCGATCTGGTCAAACACATCGTCCAGGCCGGCGTGAAGGCGGGGTACGATCCCGACCTGGCAACCTGGAGCGGACAGGCCATCGCGCTGGCGGCCGAGGAGACGAAGGTATTCGAGGCCCAGTGCCGGCAGAAGAAGGTCGATCACAAGGAAGTGGCCTGAATTGGCGAGCCGGGAGCGTCAGCGACCGGAGTCTTCGGGGCGAGCCG
>JBBSDR010001333.1:0-2830 GCA_038240465.1 Gemmatales bacterium | reverse complement strand
TGATCGTTCTCTGCTTGGAGTGCGCAGCAGCGTTGTTCCCAATCCGCACAACGACTACAGGTGCTATGCCTCATGTTTACCATGGCCATCTTTGTAGTCCGGCTACGTTTTTTGGCCAGATCGCCGGTGAACGGTTACGCCGGGTCTTTCCGAGCGTTTCTTCAACAGGTTGCCCGTGCGCCGCCTGAACACGGACGGCCAGTTGCACCTCCTGGACCCCCAGGAAATCCGTCGTCTGCGCCTGATTCAGAACACGGTTATGGCCATCGCGATGACCTTCTCCGTGCTCGGCTTCCTGGCTTACTATCTGCCGATCTATTGTTACCCGCACTGGTTTCCTGCCGCCCAGGTGAGCCTGCCCTTTCTCAACGCTCCCCTGCGCCTGGCGTGGGGAGAATTTCTCTGGGGCATCGCCCTGATGCTGCTCGAAATCTGGGGACTGGTCTTTCTGAACCTCGCCAGCGTTCATGAAATCGCCGTTACCACGGGATTTCTCAATGCCGACAACAAGCCAGAGAAGGGCGAGTCGCTCGTCAAGATCGGCCTGGAGGTGCGCGCGCCGGATGTTCGCCAGTACGGCATCGATCCCTTCCAGGGCATGAATAAATGGATGCTCTTTCTGTTCAACCTCGTCTACCGGCTGAAAGGCTGGCTGGGCAACAAGGCGATCCGCTTTCTGACGCGGCTGCTTCTCGGCCGCTACGCCGTGCGTACCGTACTCGACTTTGCCGGCATGCCCCTCTACATGGCGATCAACGCTTTTGCCGTGTACACGGTGATGCGCGAGGCCAAGGTTATCATTCTCGGACAGGCGGCCGTCGGTCTGATGCTGCAGCGTCTGCCCGAAGTGGCGCTGTCGAGCGCCGAGCAGAACTTGCTCTACGATACCCTGCAATATATCGCCATCAGCAAGCGCGACTTCCATGCTAACCATTATGTGCTGACCAAGGGCTTGCTCGACCATTTTCACATCCCACTCAAGCTCAACCACCAGTTGTCGGAGGATTACCTCGATAAGGTGCAAGGCGCCGCGCCGGGCGTCCAGGCGCTTTGCCGGTTGGTCATCCTCCTGGGCTTTATCCTCGATGGCCACCTCTCCTGGCGCGAGCGACGGAAGCTACGGCACTTGAACGAGCGCCGCGTCCTGCCAGAGGGGGAGTGCGAGGCCAGGAGTCGCTTGCGCGACTTCGTAAACGGTGCCGGCATAAGCGCCTGGAGCGATGCCTATGTCGCCAAGGTGGCCGCCCCGCTTACGGCCAAAGTCGAGGAAGACGGGCGCCCGGGCGCCGGCCGTTGATGGCGAAAGACACCGAAAAGGGGAAGGGAACCGTTGTTACACTTATTTTCCTTAATTCAAAAACAGGGAGTAGCCGTGTCCTTCAACTCGTTGGGTTATGTGTGCATCATCTGCTGGGCGACCTCCCTTTGGGCAGTTAAGGCTCCGCTAATGGGAGCGGATTCAGGTAAGGGAGGGGCCAGGGTATTTCTTGGCATTGGCCCGATGGGTAGCCACACCCGCCCACGAGGACAGTATGTTCCCACGTCTACCCTCCTGCTGGGAGTAGTCCACAACGGGACTGCTTTGGCAGTGGAAAAGTACCTCGGCAAGAACGCATCCTATTACCCCCCCATCGTTCTTTACCAGGGTCTAATCCGCGCTGCCCCAGGGAAACCAGAGCGATGCAGGCGCTATGAGTACGCGCAGAAGACGCTGACCTGCTCGCTGTACCGCTGGCGAATCGCGCAGGGTTGCTTTTGGGGGAGTGGATCGTTGCCAGGGTTCGGCGAGGCATCATTACGCCGGATGCCCTTGGAGGAACTCCCTTTTTTTCGACAAAGGCAACAAGGAACGCGAACTCCAGTATCTCGCCCGATACCCAAAGACTCTCTATGACACTGGTGCCCATGACTGGTGCCTCGAACCTCTCCACGACGCGGCAGTGGACCGGATCGGCAGAGAAGATGGCTGGCCGCACAGGAATAGCGGGGACCCGCCCCCGGCAGCGGATGGGCTGTATGGA
Organism: Gemmatales bacterium; assembly: GCA_038240465.1. GTDB lineage: Bacteria > Planctomycetota > Planctomycetia > Gemmatales > Gemmataceae > JBBRIK01. Next base: position 809 of record JBBSDR010001333.1, on the reverse strand, counting down.
GATGCCGTTCCCGTGGCTGCTCGTGAGGTGTGCGTCTTTGTTTGTGAGGACAACGTGATGCGTGTCTGGCGAGGCAGTGGCAAGCGAAACGATGATCGCTATCACCTCTGGACCACTACTTGGCCCAAGACAGAAGAAGAGAAGTTCGCGATCCCTTTTCAGGAACCATTCATGACCTACATCCGTGACCGCGACTTCTGGTTTGTCACCGAGTCGGGGAAGCTCTACAATGCCGCTCCGGCGGGGAAGCGCAAGGTCGAGGTCATGTGGGACGAAGAGGCATCCCCGATCCGGGCCCTCATCACGGACGCCGACACCGACCGCACCTTCGCCTTCACCGAACCCGTCGAAGGCAAGAAAGGCCGTCGTGTCTTCTTCGAGGTGGGCGTCAAGCCTGTTCCCAAGCCGTATGAGCGACGTGACCCGAAGAACTTCAAGGCACCCAAGCCCCTCGATGCCGTCCTCAGTTACGCCGACGTCCTGCTCACAAACAAGGCCATCACCCTGCCCGCTCCCAAACCGATGAAACCGGAACCGAAAAAGTAGCCATGCGGTTCAATGCTTTTCCGATCACCACCACCGATTCGAGCACCGGTACACTGCGTTATGGCGGCCTGGCTCTGCCGCCCGGCCTGGTCATCAATCCCACCAACGGCGCCATCAGCGGCACGATCAGCGCCGGCGCGGCGGCCAATGGCCCGTACAACGTCACGGTCTCGGCAGGCGATGACACCTACAGCGCTCAGGTGAGTTTCGTCTGGACGGTGAATAACCCAGTCGCGATCACGATTCCCGACGATCAGAACAAG
>JBBSDR010001332.1:0-2836 GCA_038240465.1 Gemmatales bacterium | reverse complement strand
GCCAGATCGGGGCGCACTCCTATTCGATTTACCTCTGGCACATGCCGGTTATCGTGTGGGGCGTTCCGTTCCTGGAGAAGCAGTTGGGGATGTCCTTCGTTCCAGAGAGCCGGTTGGCCCTTGCGACAGCCGGCAGTATCGCGGTGGGGGTCCTCGCCGCTCGGCTAATCGAAGTGCCGGTGCTGCACATCCGCGACCGGCTTTATCCTTCGCACAGCGCTGATCCGACGCCGAAAAGAGTCCTCACGTCCCAGACTTGATTCCCCGAGGGAAACCCGTCTTCAAGGGGGGAATCGCACTCTCAGGATCTCTTACGGATCGTGCAGAAGCCCTCTGAAGAGGGTGAAAGGTTCGCGATCAAGGCTGGCGGGACGCTGTTCCTGCTGGAGAAGCGGACCAGAACGCCGACGCGGCGCAGCAGTTCTGCTGAGGTGTGTCCTTTCCCGCGACCGCTTGCCGCCGCTGCCGCCGACAAGGCTGACAAACCTATCGGCTTTGCAGCACAGTCAACATGAAAACACGGTCGCGCGGACAATTTCGGTCTCTGTCACGGCTCGGCCGTGAGGCGATACTGCAACGCATCCACCAAGGGCATGATAGCGCAGGCAATGGGAATGCTGAAGAACGACCACAGGCTCCGCTGAAACTCCCAGGAGGCAAGCGTTTCCCCCAGCAGCTTGCCCGAGAGATCGCTGTCGTCACCCAGGATGCGGAACAGGCCGACCGCGCCCTGAATGGTGAGGGCTGCTCCCAGGGTCGCTGCGAAACGGAAGTAGCGCAGCCTCGGCGGTTTGAGAATGAGATGCACCTCGCCGGTGAATGGACCAGACTTGCTCTTGACGTCGTAGTAGACGCGCTGTGGTTGGCTGAAGAGTTGGCTGGCCGTCACCTCCAGTAGGAACGTCCACAAGGAGGGGGAAGGCTCGTGTTTTTTTGACAGGACGACAATTCGCTCGGGAATACCACGCAGGGAAATGTCGGTGACGCCCAGCGTTCCTGGCTGGATAATGAGTTGGTACTTTTCCTGGCCATAAACCGGATAGGCGCCGCTGTGAAGGCCGACGGGCGGTGATTCGGGTTCCTGGCCACGGCGGATGGTGATCCGATCCCGGGCCAGCCGGCGCGGCTCAAGGAAGCGGAAGGATGGGCACTTCTCCCGCCCCGGGACCGATTCGATTGTTCGCGACAGGCGCGTTTCTGTTCTTCCCCCGAAGGCCGCGGCGCTCACCACAATCTCCACCGGCCCCGGTCGGAGGACGGCTTCCATCTGAATTTCTTCGTTCGGCCGGAAGATACCGTGGCGAATCGTCTTGGCAGTGACGATAGACGCTTCCGGCTCCAGATGGATGCGCAGGTCCTTGAGGACGTCGGCACCCGTGTACTTGAGGGTGATCTGCACCTTGGTCCCTTCCTTATAGGTACAGAGCGGGTCGATGAAATCTGCGACCTTATCGACGAGCGAGTGGCGAAAGGTCAGCGTTCCCGCAGGGCAATTGAAGTAGTCCGACTGATTGTCCTTATCCACATACTCGACGAAGAACTCCTGCAAGGAGACTGTGAGCGGCACGGCGGCGCGGACGCGAAGTGTGGCTCGACAGGACTCGCCCGGGAGGATCATAGCGTCGCGCGGAAGTAGATCCGTATCGACGGTCAGGTGAGGGTCGCGGCAGTCGATGCTTTTGAGGCGCACGCCTTCCGGACTGGACTCGGGGCAGCGCAAGAGGAAAGTAAGTGGTTCCGCCTGGCCGGCCAGCAGAGCGCGGGTCAGAGGGAGCAGTTCCACGTCGAGAAGGGCGGTAGCGGTCATCGTTACTCTCTCTGGTTTCCGCTGGCGGCGCGGTGGTTTTCACCGCCAAGGCGCAAGCGGAGAGGCTGATTTCTATTCGTCCTCTTCATCCAGTTCGGCCATTTCGACGACGGCCGGCGCATGCTCCACGAACTTCAGGTCTAGTTCCTCGACCAGTTCTGTCGGCTCACTCCCCTGAAGCATGTCCCGGGCCATCTGGAAGAGGCTTCCGAGATAGGTCTGGCCAAGTTGGGTCAGGAGAGAACCACGCCCCTGTTCCCAGACCTCTGTAGGATTGTACTGTGAGGCGCGTGCGACGATTGTGTTGACCGCAGTCAGGGTCGATTCCAACTGGGAGGGAATCTCCTCAAACTTGAGCAGCGATTCTTTCCCGTCGATCAGGTCGGGGTCGAGGTAGGGTATCTTGTAGCGCACCAGCCAAAGCCGATAGCGGTTCTTTTGCCGGTGGGCCAGGAGGTTCAGATAGTCGCCGATCTTTTCCTTCACCTTCTTCCCCAGTTGAGCCAGGAAGATCCGTACCCACCGCTTCGGCTCCTTGGAATCGCAGAATTGCAGTTGGAGCAGCCACTGGCTGTCCTTGGTTTCTGCCCAGTCACAGCTATCGAACTGAATGCTATAGCTCGCCGCAAGGTCCTGGCCCAGGTGATTCAGCACAGCCGCAACGGTTTGCAAATGGTTCTTCGTGTACTGGAAATGAGTGGCGTTGGCTTCGCCGGCTCGGACCTCCTTGAGCGTCACGGCGAAATCGAGCATCACGTCGATCGCGAGTTTCTCGAAGTATTCTCGGAACGCCTTGTCGAACACTTCCAGCATGTCGCGGAGGCCATGGGTGTGGGCTAGCTCCAACACCTTGGAGTCCTCGAACGGCACACACAGATTGCCCAGGTGTTCCAAAGTCCTGAGCAGGTCGGGTTTGTCTCGCAACCAGCAGCGCAGACGTTGGCGGTAAAGGTCCAACACCTCCGCAAAGGCGATCTGTCGCAGGACGAAGCGAGGGTTGTTCTGAACGCGATCCTTGAACTGCCGCTC
>JBBSDR010001331.1:0-2837 GCA_038240465.1 Gemmatales bacterium | reverse complement strand
CGCGACCGGAGTTCTGCGGGGGCGTCAGCGCCCGGTGTTCACCGGTCGCTGACGCTGCGGCTAAGACTCGGGTCGCTTACGCTCCCGGCTCGCCCGGATTGAAACTGCTTCTATTCGAGTGACGACTCAGGCGGGGACGCCTTGCGGCATGACGGGTTCGGCCGGGGGTTCGCTCAGGGCGGCGGGTTCGCTTGCCGGAGGCGCGGGTGGCGCGGCGGGACGGCGCGTCGCTCGCGGAGCAGGGACGCGGCTGGCCCGCGGGCGCGCCGCCGGAACAGCGGGACGGGTGCGCGTGCGGGTCGGCGTCCGGCTAAGCGAATGCGGCGCCTCGACGAACAGTTTGCTCAGGACTTTCAGTTCCAGCCAGAGCATGCCGAGAGCGAGCGGCATCATGAACCAGCCGGCCACGTCGTGAAAGAACACGTTGGCCGCGTCGCCGCTGACCAGTTCGTGCATCAGGCCTGTGATAGTGATGCGGATGATGTTCGAGATCAGCGCGATCGGCACTGCGGAGGCGACCATGAACAGCTTGTCCGGCAAAGGCGATTTGGTCACCAGCGCCATTCCGGTCGAGAGGGCGAAGAAGACGACGAGCATCTTCAGACCGCTGCACGCCTCGACAATGCCAATCTGTGCGTCGTTGATGCGGATGACGTTGCCTTCCGCCAGGGCGGGCAACCCAAGCGTTTGCAGCAAGAAGGTGCTGGTAATCGTGGCCAGCGTCTGGAGCGGCCCGGACATCGCCGACGCCACGCTGAACGGCAGCGGGATCATGAAGAACAGGAACAGGATCGACGGCCAGCTCCAGCGCCAGGCCGTCCAGCCGCCGATCAGAACGCACATCCCGGCCAGGCAAACCAGAAGCGAAAGATGATCGAGCCAGAGGCGGAAATAAATGGTTGCGTAACCCCGCAAGAGGATGGCCGCACCGATGAAGGCCAGGCCCCACCACGCCGGCCGAATCGTGGCGAAATCGAGCTTGTCGCGTCGCAGCCAGAGAAGGAAGACAGCGAAGATCGGTACGAGGTAGCCGTGCGAATACTGCGCGTTGTGCGCCCATGCCTGGGCCATCTCGGCCAGGTTCGGCCAGTAGGCCCACAGCAGCACGACGAGCGGAGCGCCGAGGGCAAGCCAGAAGAGCGAGCCGGGGTGGCGGGGGGCGTCCGGGGTCAGGGTCGCATTGGGGGTCGTTGAGTTCATGGCTTCCTTTCCATGCGGTCGGACCTGGCGAGCTTCTCTACCGGGGGGTTCACACCCCCCGCTCGCCTGCGGAGGGCCTTCCAATCCCTCGAAAGACCGGGCCGCGTTGTCGAGCAAGAGTAAACGGTTGGGGGATAATACTGGCGTCGTGAGGAGTGAGTCAAGACAGGTTCAAACTCTCGTCTCGTCAACCCGGGTTGACTTCTCTCACCGGGGCGGGTCATGATGGGCCGACGTCATTCCGCAACGATCGGGAAAGGATTCCCCATGGGCCGGCTGCTGCCTCGAAACCTGTTCGTTCAAGCGCTCCTGATCTTCTTCCTCGCGCTGGCGCCCCGCCTCGTGTACGTCTTCAGCAAGCTGGGCGATTCCTCACACGTCGAGTTGGAGCAGGCCGCGATCACGCTGGCGCGCGAGGGCCGTCTCGCCGACGCCTTCGGCAAGGACACCGGGCCGACCGCTCATGTGCCACCGCTGTACACGGGCTTCCTCGCCGGATTGCACGTCGTCTTCGGCATCGATTCGCCGTCGGCCATCGCGGCCCAGCGGCTGTGCAGCACGATTGCCTGCTGCTTCGGCATCGCTCTGCTGCCTCTGCTCGCACGCCGCAGCGGCCTCGGCAACCGGGCCGGAGTCATCGCGGGAGTCGCTCTCGCCCTGTATCCGTTCCACATTTTCATCGAGACTTATGGCCGGCAGGAGACGGTTTACGGCATCCTGCTGTGCATGTTCCTCTACCTGACCTGGCTGCGGCTGCGCGAACAGGACTGGCACTCGCGGAAGCATGTCCTGCTGCTGGCGTTCCTCACCGGCCTGGCGGCCTTGACCAGCCCGCAGGTCCTTCTGTTTGTCGGCCTGGCCCTGCTGTTCGATTTCCTGACGTTTGCCGGACATCGCTTACGGATCATCGGAGCAGGGGGGACGGTCGCCCTGGTCAGCGTGCTCATGATTGCTCCGTGGATCATCCGCAACTTCGTCGAACTGGGCGGCTTTGTGCCGCTGCGGAGCAACCTCGGGCTCGAGTTGTACATCGGCAACAATCCCGAATCAGACGGCCACACGTTCACGATTCCGTACACCCGGCCCAACGAACCCGACGCCTGGCCGCACCCGTCCAGCAGCCCGCGCGAACGCCAGCGCGTCCGCACGATGGGCGAATATGCCTACATGAAGGACATGCAAGAGAAGTCGCTGGACTGGATTCGCGCGCATCCCGATCGGTTCGCGCAACTGACGCTCGATCGTTTGTCGATGTACTGGTTCCCTCCCGTTAAGAACTGGCACCCGGAACTGGGAGTCCGCTTGCCGCGCAGCCTCGCCGCCTGGGCTATCTCGGTAGGCGCTCTGGTTGGCATCGCGCTGCTGTTCTTCCAGCGTCATTCGACGCGCTGGCCGCTGCTGCTCGTGCTGGTCGCGCCGAGCCTGGTTTATCTCGTGACGCACGTCAACGTCCGCTATCGCTATTCGACAGTGTGGACGATGGCCCTTCTCGGCGGCTATGCGCTGACGTGTCTGATTGACTGGCTTCAGAAACGCCGCCGGCATGACGGCGATGTATCGTCGCGCCGCCAGTGGCAAGCTCGCGCTGTTGCGCAACCGGCAACAGTTGCAGTCCCGAGCTAACGGACGCTATGGCG
>JBBSDR010001330.1:0-2840 GCA_038240465.1 Gemmatales bacterium | reverse complement strand
GATCGCGGTTATCGCTTTGACAATGCTCGCGGGCACAGCGGTATCGACCCATTTTGCAATTCTTGCCGAAAGGCGCGCGGAACAAGCCATTGGTTACGCCGGTAAGGAGAAACAAGCGCGCAAGGAGGCCGACGATCAGAGAGCGATCGCGGAAAAGAAACGGCGGGAGGTCGAGCTATCCCTGTACTTCAACCGAATTGCTCTTGCGGACCGCGCACTCCAGGGGAGCAACCGCGCTCGCGCCGAACAGCTTCTCGATGCCTGTCCCGCGGAATTGCGTGCCTGGGAGTGGCGCTATCTCAAGCGACTCTGTCATCCCGGTCTGCTCGCCATCCGACGAGGCGGCAACGGCGTGGCGTATAGCCCCGATGGCAAGCGGCTCGTTTCGGGCGACGATAAAGTGGTGCGAGTCTGGAACTCGGACAGCGGACAGGCAATCCTGGCCCTTCGGGGACATACCGACCGGGTCAATAGCGTGGCCTTCAGCGCGGATGGCAAACGCATCGCCTCGGCCAGCCGCGATCGAACAGTCAAGGTCTGGGACGCCGACAGTGGTAAGGAGTTTCTCACCCTGAGCGGCCACGGGCGGGATGTCCTTGATGTTGCTTTCAGCCCGGATGGGGCATTCCTTGCCTCGTGTTGCCTGGAGTTCCCTGGCGAGGTCAAGGTTTGGGATTCGGTTTCGGGAAAGGAATTGTTCGGATTCGTTCGGGAAAGTGGGTCCTTCACACGGGTCGCGTTCGCGCCCGACGGCAGACGCCTGGCCGGGGCGGCGACCAAAGGACTCGCGGAACACCGGGAGGTCGTGGTCTGGGATGTCGCCGCCCGGAGAGAAGCCTTCACCTGGAAAGAGCCTGAGAAGGGAAAGGCGCTGGGCTTCGATGGGTCACCGGCCCTGGCTTTCAGCCCAGACGGAAAACTGCTGGCGATCGCCGAGGACGGAGGCAAAGTTCGGTTGCTCGACGCAGCCACTGGCAAGGAGACCCGAACCCTGGAGCTTTCCGCCGGCAACCTGGCCTTCAGCCCGGACGGCTTGTTCCTGGCGTCCGACGGTGTGGAAGTTATCGAGGTTCGCAGCGGTCAGAAATCCTTTGCCATCCCGGGTGGCGGCGGCGCTATCGCCTTTAGGCCCGACGGAGTACGGTTGGCGTGCGCCGGCCTCGGCGTCACCGTGTGGGACGCCGCGGGTCCACCGGCCTTCCTCCATGACCCACAGCGTCACGGCCCTCCTTTGTTCAGCCCGGACGGAAGCCGTATCGCTTTGGCCCACCGAGCGGGAGAACTGGGACTGATGGAGTTGACGGTCTGCGATGTCGCGGGTCATACAGTCCTCCCTCTGTCCGAGCAGTCCTATTTCTTCAACCGAATGGCTTTCGATGCGGACGGCAAACGGTTAGCTGCCGCTGCGGGGCAAGGAGGTGTTCGCGTCTGGGATGTCCTTACCGGCAAGCAGGTGTTTGGCGTGGACCAACCCGCGAATGGGACAACCTTCAGCCGCAACGGCAAGCGTTTCGCCGCCATCAAGGATGGACAGGTCAAGGTGTGGGACACGGAATCCTGGCGCCCCCTCGCCTCCTTTGAAGAACAGGGGCTGATCGGCGCCTGGTCCGTCTTATTCAGTCCCGACGGGACCCAGTTGGTGCGCGAGACATCTGCCGGACCGTGGAGAATTTGTGATTCCGCCACCGGCAAGGAATTGCTGGCGCTGAAAGAGGCACGCACCCCTCTCGCCTTCAGTCCCGATGGCAAGCGCCTGGTTGTGCAACTTGTCTCTCAGCCCTCCGAGGGCAATGATTCAGAAGAGGATAATGACCGGGGGCGTGATGTGGCCGGAGTGCTGGATGCAGCAACAGGCCGTCCTTTGCTATTCCTTCGGGGACACACTCTCCACGTTACAGCGGCTGCCTTCACGCCGGATGGTACCCGCATTGCCACCGCGTCTCTCGATGATACCGTGAAGCTGTGGGATGCGCAGACGGGCCTGGAGGTCCTTTCGGTTTCCGCAACGGACGTGAAAAACCTGGCCTTCAGTCCCGATGGGAAGGGGCTGTGGGTGAGCGACCATCTGTTGGATGCTGAGGAACTCACTCTCGAAACGCATAAGGCTCGCCTCATGGCCGCCGAGCAGCGGGCCGCGGGCTGGCATCTGTGGCAAGCGGAGCGGGCCATCGGCTCCAAGCAGCCCGATGTCGCAAGGTTCCATCTCAAGTGGCTTGTTGGAACACATTCGGAATCGGAGCAATTCCATCAGCGCCGCAAACAGGTCGAGACAATTCTCAACCGATAGGAATCAGGATGCCGTCACACGAAACCCCCGGCGACATGGAACTGCTGAACCACTTCAGCATCCTCGTCTATCCCTTCCTGCACGACATCACGGCCCGGAACTGGCAGGCCCGCACCGAGGCACTGGCGCCGCGTTGGACGCCCTGGTGGTCGCGACTGACGGATGGAGAACTGGCGACGGCGCTGGACGATTCGTCGTTCTTCCTTCCCTACATTCGCGGCCTCCTCTTCCCCGAGACGGCGCGTCTGCACAAGGAGCCGCCGGGGGACGATTACGCCAACTGGGTGCGCGATCTCCGCTCCTGGACAGGGGCAGGACTCGGGGCCTTCTGCCGCGAATTGGGGTCCGGCTCGGTCCTGCGACTGACCTGTCAGGCTCCTCTCCGCGCTGCCCTGGCCGAGTTCAAGGTGGTCCAGCGCCACGAAGCGGAACACGACGAGATTGCAGCCCGGCTCGACTGGCTCGATGTGCTGCTGTTTCCCTCCGGCGTCGGTTTCTTGTTGCTCAAGGTCAGTCTGCGCGAAGCGCCGCGGCTGGCGAAAATGATCGATCT
>JBBSDR010001329.1:0-2845 GCA_038240465.1 Gemmatales bacterium | reverse complement strand
GTTTCCTAACTTGCCGATTCCTCGGGGTTTTTCGCCTTTCGGCAAGTTAGGAAACTTGCCGCCACGACCTTATGGGACAGACTCTGAGTACAGAGCGGAGAGCCAATATGCCAGCCACCATTGCTTCCGAACACTACGATGTTGACTCGATTCAGGTCCTCGAAGGGCTTGAAGCAGTCCGCAAGCGCCCGGCGATGTACATCGGCGGTGTGGATAAACAGGGACTGCATCATCTCGTCTGGGAAATCGTTGACAACTCCGTCGATGAATACATCAATGGTTTCGCCGACGAGATCCGCGTCATCTTGCACAAATCGGGCGAGGCGGTCAGCGTCAGCGACAATGGCCGCGGCATCCCTGTCGGTGTCCATCCCAAGCACAAAAAGACGGGACTGGAACTGATCCTCACCGTTCTGCACGCCGGCGGCAAGTTCGGCGATAACGATGCCTATATCCATTCCGGCGGCCTGCACGGCGTCGGCGCGTCCGTCGTCAACGCCCTGTCGCGCAAGCTGATTGCCACCATCCGCCGCGATGGTTTTGAGTGGGAACAGACCTACAAACGCGGCAAGCCGGCGACGGACTTGCAGCAACTGCGTCCCTTCCGCGGCCACGGCACGACGATCTACTTCGAGCCGGACCCCGAAATCTTCAAGACGACTTATTTCGATCCCGACCTGATCCGCCAACGGCTTGAAGACATGTCGTACATTCACAGCGGCCTGAAGATCTTCTTCGAGAACGAGGCCAAAAAAGAGACGGTCGAGCTGACGCATCCGGGCGGCATTCCCGAGTTTCTCGGCCGGCTCGTCAAGGAGACGGGCCGAGAGCCGGTGACGGAGATGGTCTTCACGCTCGCCCGAGAGGAAGGCGAGCGGATGGAGGTGGCGCTGCAATGGACCGAGGCGACGGATGTGGTCGTCCGCTCCTATGCCAACGGCATCCGCACCACCGACGGCGGCACGCACGAGAAGGGCTTCACCGGCGGTATCGTCAAGGCGATTCGCAGTTACATGGAGACCCACGACGTCAAGATCAAGGACGTGACCATCAGCGCCGAGGACATCCGCGAAGGGGCGGTCGGCATCGTGTCGGTGTTCCTGCGCGAGCCGCAGTTCCAGGGGCAGACCAAGGAACGTCTGCTGAATCAGGACATGACGGCGGCGGTCGATAACTGGATGCGGCCGGCCCTGGAAGCCTGGCTCAACAGCAATCGCACGGCGGCGGACCAGATCGTCGGCCGCATCGTCCTGGCGGCCAAGGCGCGAGCGGCCTCGCGCCAGGCCGTCGATGAGGTGAAGCGCAAGTCAGCCGGTTCGCGCCGCCTCAACCTGCCCGGCAAACTGCGCGACTGCTCGGGCAAGAACGTCAGCGAGTCGGAACTGTTTCTCGTCGAGGGCGACTCGGCCGGCGGGTCGGCCACGCAGGGCCGCGACAACAAGACGCAGGCGGTCCTGCCTCTGCGCGGCAAGATCCTCAACGCCGAGGGCCTGACGCTCCTCAAGGTGCTGACCAATCAGGAGTTGAAGGACCTTGTCACCGCGCTGGGAACGGGAGCGGGCGAGCGGTTCGATCTCGGCGGCCTGCGTTACGGCAAGGTCATCTTGCTGATGGACGCCGACGCCGACGGCAACCACATCACGACGCTGATGCTGGCCTTCTTCTTTCGCCACATGACGGAACTGATCCGCAAGGGCCATGTCTACCTGGCCCAGCCGCCGCTGTATCGCATCAACGTCGGCAAGGAGATTCACTGGGCGCGCGACGACGCCCACAAGGAGGAGATTCTCGCCGGCCTGCGGGCGAATTCCAAGCCGGAGGTATCGCGTTTCAAGGGACTGGGCGAGATGGACGCCGACGAATTGAAGGAGACCACGCTCGACCCGAAGAAGCGAACGCTGTTGCAGGTGCGCATCGACTCGAACCTCGAGGCCGACAAGGTCTTTGTCGAGTTACTGGGCAAGGATCCGCAACACCGCTATCGCTTCATCATGGAACAGGCCGTGCGCGCGGCGGTCGAGGATCTCGACGTCTGAGGCAAGCGTCGCGGTGCTGACGCCGTTTCTCGTTCACGGAGTCTGGCTGACGAGATGGCTCACGTCTTCCTGGGTGATCCGGGTGGCCGGCTTGTCGAGCTGCACGCTGAGCCAGCTCAGAATCGTCGGCGTGTAAGGCAGCTTGTGTGCCTTGACGAGTTCGAGCATGCGCAGGTCGCGGCGAACTCGCTCCTTTTTCTTCTTGTGGCCATTGTCGATGCGCGACGTGGCCATGTCCACCTGGCGCTGCTCGCGCCGAATACGTCTGGCTCCCATAGCCGGTCCCTTTCGCTGTCGAAATCCGCAAGAGTCGAAAGAGGGATTGATAGAAGTTCGCTCGCTCCCTGGCAACGGGGCGCTGTCCGTTGCCTGTGCCACAGATAAACTGATGTTTACCCAAGGCCCCGCTCGAAGGGGCGCATTCCCCGACGGATGTCGATCATGATGCGGGAGGATCGCAAGCCGGAAGCCGACTCTTCCCTGGGGCCATTGCTGGTCTTCGGCATCGGTCTCGTCTTTACCGGCGTCATGCTCTTTTTCCTGGTGTCCGACCTGTGGTTCGTCTTTGCGGGTGTTCCCGTCCAGGCGAAGATCGCGCGCAAGTGGCACGAGAACGGCGACGGTCAGCCTTCGTTCGAGTTGGTCTTCTCTTCCGACCGGCGCGAATACGTCCTGCGCGACGAGCCTCGCAATGCCGGCGACCGTGCGGAGTAAAGTGGACCCCATTGTCTAGACCAAAAAAGTGGAATTCTAAGCTACACCTTCGGGAGCCGAATTCCACGACCCGTTGACGCTTGCCTCTGCTCCGC
>JBBSDR010001328.1:0-2847 GCA_038240465.1 Gemmatales bacterium | reverse complement strand
CTTTCTTCGCGCGCTTTCGCGGCACTTGCCAGCGCGCACAACTTCTCGAGCGGCAAGAAGCACGGCAACCCGTGGGGAGAGGCCCTCGTGCTCCTGCGCACGCCGGCGGGCCAGCCCTTCTATCTCAACCTGCACAGCAGTCCGGAAGGCGAAGACTCCAGCGACAAGAAGCTGCCAGGCAACACGCTGATCATCGGCTCGACCGGCGTCGGCAAGACCACGCTCGAGATGTTCCTGCTGACGCTGACGCGGAAGTGGAGTCCGGCACCGCGACTCGTCCTCTTCGACCTGGACCGCGGCTGCGAAATCGCCATCCGGGCCCTCGGCGGCCGGTACTTCGCTCTCGAGGCCGGCCAACCCACCGGCTGCAACCCCCTTCAACGCGATCCCAGCCCGGCGCGCATCCAGTTCTGGGAGCAACTGGTCCGTACCTGCATCGCTTCGGAGACCCTGCCGCTGATGCCGGCCGACGAGCGCGCCATCGCCGACGCCGTCAAATCGGTCGCGATGATGCCGCGTCACCTGCGCCGCTTCTCGACGGTGCGCCAGAACCTGCCCAAGTCGGGCGAGAACAGCCTCTACGAACGCCTCGGCCGCTGGTGCCAGGGCGGTGCCCTGGGCTGGGTGTTCGACGAAGCGGACGATCGCCTGGGCGATCTCGACCACGCTTCTGTCATCGGCTTCGACACCACCGAGTTCCTCGACCTGCCGGAAGTCCGGACGCCGGTGATGATGTATCTGCTCCACGTCATGGAGGAGCTGGTCGACGGCCAGCGGCTGATCTACGTGATCTCCGAGTTCTGGAAAGCGCTCGACCACGAGATCTTCAGCGACTTCGCCAAGCAGAAGCAGAAGACCATCCGCAAGCAGAACGGGCTCGGGATCTTCGATACGCAGAGTCCTTCAGACGTTCTGCGTCACCCGATCGGACGGACCATGGTCGAGCAGAGCGTGACCAAGATCTTCCTGGCCAACCCGGAGGCGGTCCGAGAAGAGTACGTCGACGGTTTCGGCCTGAGCGAAGCCGAATACGGCATCGTCCGCAGCCTGGGCGCCCAGGGTGGCAGGCGCTTCCTGGTCAAGCAGGGACACGCCAGCGCGATCTGCGAGCTCGACCTCGCCGGGCTCGAGGAATTCGTCACCGTGCTTTCGGCGACGACCGACAACGTCGCCCTCCTGGATGACGTTCGCCGCCGTGTCGGCGATGACCCTGCTCAGTGGCTTCCACTTCTCACGAAGGAGGTTCAGGATCGCAGATCCACCACTTCGAGGAGCGCCTCATGAAACTCGTTCATCTCGTCGCGACCTGCGCTTTGATAGTCCTGTCGACCACTGCGTCGGCACAGTTCGTCAAGGGCAATGAAGCCGTCAAGGTGATGCCCGATGGAAGCAAGAAGGCCGAAACACCATCCCTTCCCGCAATGGCGCTCGCGCAGCCCTGCCCAGCTACGCGTGCTGGGTGTGCGGGCGGCGGGTGGAAGATGATCGAAACGGCCCAAGGGCTGCAGGAATGTACGGAGTTCTATGCCCGCGCCACGACGTGCCGCGCGTCGACCTATGGCACTGAAAAGCTGTCGCGAGTCTGGGTCGTCAAGCTTCACGACGAGTGGAAGCAGTGTCAGTTCCCGGACATCAGCAAGGCTTGTGTCAGCACGAAGGATCTGCCCCTTCGGGCCGTCCAGTAGGCGAGACTGCCATGTTCACTTGGCTCGGCGCGCAGTTCACCACCATCCCTGGTACCTACGTGTTCGGCGTCGTCTCCGCACTCATGACAGCGATCGCCCCTATCGCGTTGACGTCAATGACTCTGTGGGTCACGTTGTACGGCTGGGCAGTCTTGCGCAACGAGGTTTCAGAGTCGGTGCCGACCTTTATTTGGAAGGTGTTCAAGATCGGCCTGGTTCTGGCCTTCGCGCTTCAGTCGGCGTTCTACATCTCAAACGTCTCCGACACGGCAGATGCACTCGCGACGGGCGTTGCGTCTACCTTTCTTCCTGCGGGCACCGACCCTGCCGCAATCGCGTCGCCCTATGCTCTCCTGGACGCGTTCAACGACAGAGCCAGCCAACTTGTCCTTGACTTGATGGCCGACGCTGGCATTACACGACTGGACCTCTTGCTCGCGGCCGTGATCTGTTCGATCGGCAACGTCGTTTTCTTGTGCATCGCCCTCTTTGTAGTGACCTTGGCGAAGCTCTTCCTGTCTTTCGTCATCGCTGTCGGGCCCATCTTCGTTCTGTGCCTCGCCTGGCGACCGACTGCCCGCTTCTTCGACAGCTGGTTGTCGATGGTCTTGAATGCCGTCGTCTTGGCTTGGTTTGCATTCTTCGCGTTGGGGCTGAGTGTTTACATGGGCGACGCGATGGTGCAATCCGTTAGCGACCACGGCGGTTTTGCCGGTGCGACATTCAACGTGATGGGCGAGAGCCTTCGGTACTGCATCGTGATGATCCTGATGGCCATCATCTGCTTTCAGGCGCCGAGCTTGGCATCCGCTCTGACGGGCGGCGCCGCCGTCCAGCAAGGCATGCAGATGATCCAGAACTCGATGATGGTCGCCGGAATCTGGTCGGTGTCTTCGCAACGGTCGGCGTCTCCCGCCGCATCCGGTGGCGTCATCCGAGCCGGCGGTGGACTGCCGCACGCACTGGGGCGAGGTACCGGCGCTGCGGCGCTCGCTGGAACTCGTTTCGCCGGGTCGATGGCAACGGGCACCGCCGCGATCGCCAACCAGGGCGTCCGTATCGCCCGTACCGCTGCATACCGTCTCGCCGCCATGCGCGGCACTGCCTGACTCTCAACAGGAGGTCCCCATGAAATTGTTTCGGCGCTTCTCCATTGCACTTG
>JBBSDR010001327.1:0-2848 GCA_038240465.1 Gemmatales bacterium | reverse complement strand
CAACGAACGGCTGCGCGGCTTGCCCGTGGTGATGATCTCGTCGCTCGATGAGACCGACGTCGTCGCGCGTTGCATTAGCCTGGGGGCCGAGGACTACCTGCCCAAGCCTTTCAACCCGGTCCTGCTCAAGGCGCGTATCGGCGCCTGCCTGGAAAAGAAACGCTTCCGCGACCGCGAGACGCTGTATCTTCGGCAAATCGAGCAGGAGAAGAAGTGGTCCGACGAACTGCTGCACGTCATCCTGCCGGGGCCTATCGTCGATGAGTTGAAGACGACCAACGAGGTCCGGCCGAGACGTTATGATAATGTAGCCGTGCTGTTTGCCGATCTTGTCGGATTTACTAGCTACTGCGACAGTCATAGTGCCGAGGAAGTTGTCCTGCCGCTGCAAAAACTAGTGGAAGCATGGGAGAATTGTGCATTGAGACATGGCGTCGAGAAGATCAAGACGATCGGCGATGCCTTCATGGCCGCGGCAGGGCTTCTCAACGCCCAGGAAAATCCTGTTCTGACTTGTGTGCGTTGTGGCCTGGAGATGATCGAGGCGACGCAGACCTTGCCGGGCGTGGAGTGGAACTTGCGAGTCGGCATCGACATCGGCCCGGTCGTCGCCGGTGTCATTGGCCGCCGGCAGTATCTGTTCGATCTGTGGGGCGATACGGTGAACACCGCCGCGCGCATGGAGAGCAACGGGATCAAGGGCAAGATCACACTGACGGAGCGAGCCTGGCAGCGGATCGCTCACCTGGCGCGTGGAGAACGCGGCGAGGTCGATCCCAAGGGCAAAGGCAAGATGACCGTGTATCGTCTCGGCGACCTGTTATCCTGAATC
Organism: Gemmatales bacterium; assembly: GCA_038240465.1. Taxonomy (GTDB): domain Bacteria; phylum Planctomycetota; class Planctomycetia; order Gemmatales; family Gemmataceae; genus JBBRIK01. The sequence continues at coordinate 2,016 of JBBSDR010001327.1, read as the reverse complement.
GTGAACACAGGAGAGGAGACCTGTGGCAACCAATGGACGGATAAGTCCTGCCGGGGTGCGAGTGCCTCCGGCTCTGCGAGAGGATTGCGGCCGTGAAGATCACCTATGTCCCCTCGACTGTCATGGGGTGCGGGCCGCACCACTACCAGTTCACCACGTCCGTGCTGATCAATGACACCATTGCCATTGATGCCGGCTCGATCGGCTTCTACGGCTCCGCCCAGGACCAGGCCAAGATCAAGCACGTCCTGATCACCCACACGCACATCGATCATGTGGCCTCGCTGCCGATCTTTGTCGAGAACGTCTACGAAGGCAAACCCGACTGCGTCACCATCCACGGCTCGGCCGAGGTCCTCGACTCCTGTCAGCGCGACCTGTTCAACGACCGTATCTGGCCGGATTTCATCGCCCTGTCGAAGAACAGCGAGCGCCCGTTCCTCCGTCTGTCGCGCTTTGACCCCTGGCAGACGGTCGAACTGGAGGGGCTGAAGTTTACCGCCATCCCGGTCAATCATGTCGTGCCGACCCAGGGCTACATCGTCGAGGACGCGGACAGCGCCGTCGCGATCACTTCGGATACGGGACCGACCGAGGAGATCTGGAAGATCGCCAGCGCCAATCCCAAGTTGAAGGCCGTCTTCGTCGAGGGCTGTTTCCCCAACAATATGAAGTGGCTCGCGGAGGTGTCCAAGCACCTGACGCCGAGCATGGTCGGTGAGGAACTGCACAAGCTGACTCGTCCGGCGCGCATTTTCATCGTTCACATCAAGGCCCGCTTTCAGCAGCAGATGCTCGCCGAACTGAAGGCGCTGAACCATCCCTCTGTCGAGATCACGCAGTTCGGCGTTCCATACAACTTCTAAGGGAATAACGAGTTGCCGCTTGCGGCTTGGTGGACAGTCCGCTCAGCCACAAGCGGCTAGACCGGACGAAGCCGATGCAACCCGAGTTCGAGCGCGACGTGGAGTTGCTCACGGATGCCGTCGCCCCGGAGCGCAACGCGGCGGCGCAGGTCGGCGACCGCACCACGACAATCAAGATCACCGGCCTGCGCGCCACCTGGGCCGGTCCCGTCGTCTTTCTTCGACTCGAAACCAATCATGGCGTCGTTGGCTGGGGGGATATCAAGGGCGTCGATCCGCGCGTCTCGAAGCCGCTCGTCGAATCGCTGTTCGAGTTGCTCAAGGATGAGAACCCGACACGCATCGAGCATCTCTGGCAGAAGATTTATCGGTCTCATCGCGACATGCGCGGCGGACCGGAGATGGTTCACACGCTGGCCGGCATCGACATGGCCCTGTGGGACATCACCGGCAAACTGTGGGGTGTGCCGGTCTATCGTCTGCTCGGCGGGCCGACGCGGGACCGCATCCGCGTCTATCACACGGCCAAGGCGATCAAGGTGCCGAACCCCGGCTATTTCGAGCATTCCAGCAACCCGGCCGACGTGCAGCGCGTCGTCAACGCCATCAAGGGAGCGCGCCAGCGTGTCGGTCCCGATGGCGCGGTCATGTTCGACGCTCACTGCGCCCTGCCGCCGGCGACGCTGATCCAGGTGGCCGCCGCCATCGAGCCATACGACATTCTGTTTCTTGAGGAGCCAGTGGTCCCCGGCAACATCGAGGCGTTCAAGCGGGTCAAGAAGCAGATCCGCATTCCCCTGGCGGCCGGCGAACGCGACCGCGGCATCTGGGAGTTCATCCCTTACCTGCAGAACCGCTGTCTGGACATCCTTCAGCCGGACGCCTGTCACTCGGGCGGCATCACGCAGTTGAAGAAAATCGCGGCCATCGCCGAGGCGTTTCAAACGCCGCTGGCGCCGCACTGCACCGCGAGCTATCTCGGCATCGCCGCCAGCCTGCACCTTGTAGCGTCGATTCCGTTATTCCTGATCCACGAATTCTATCCGGACAATCACGGCTTCAATCCGAAGGGGATCGCGCGGATGGAGTACAAGGTCGATGCGGATGGCTACGTCAGCCTGCCGCCGGGACCGGGGTTGGGCGTCGAGAT
>JBBSDR010001326.1:0-2850 GCA_038240465.1 Gemmatales bacterium | reverse complement strand
GCAACACGCACGGCGAGCGGCACGGCGTAAGCGTGCCGTGCGGAGAGAACACGGTGCGGAGAAAACACGGAACGCTTACGCCGTGCCGCTCACCTGGGACTTTTCACAGGCTGGACTCAGTAGGTGAGAGGTGGCGAGCCTCCTCCGGATGGGGAGCCGGCAATGTGCTGGCGCACCCACTCGCGGAATTGCTTGGCGATGGTGGTTTCGTCCAGTTGACCGCGAAGCGCAAGGAAATTGAGAAGGTCTGCGGGAGTCACTTTTGGAAAGGCCAGGCTCTGGGCCTGGACAGCGTAGCCGCGCTTTGGCTGCAAGATATTGAACGTCAGCACGTCTCCCTCGAGTCGCCAGACTTCCGGGACACGCAAAGAGCGATAAATCCCCATGCGATCGAGGGAACTGTTGGTGACGTCGATCTCGATGGCGAGGTCCGGCGGCGGATCGGTGCGCAGGTCCACATCGAGTTTGCCGCGCATCGCTGCTTCGTTCGCGATCCAGCAGCAATTGTCCGGCTCCAGGCCGCGCTCCCGCTTTCGCCGTCGAAACGTGGTCGATCCGCCGGCCTTTATGGGTAGGTTGAGTTCTTCCGTCAGGATGTCAACCAACCGCCCGAGCAAATAGCCGGCGTTATCGTGGGCCAGGAGCGGACTCATGATCTCCAGCATCCCTCGGTCGTAGGTCAAGCGATACCCCGGACGCTCCTCGAAGAAGCGCAACTGGCGGGAATACTCTTGCCAATCGACGTTCCGAATCAGCAGTCGCTGCCGCCGTCGCGTTCGCACCTGGTGCATGGATCACATCTCCTGTCCGGGTCCGTTTACGCGAGCAGCGCCTTGACCACGTTGCCGTGAACGTCGGTCAAACGGAAGTCGCGGCCCTGGAAGCGATAGGTCAACTTCTCGTGGTTGACTCCCAGGCAGTGCAGCAGCGTCGCGTTGAAATCGTGAACGTGAACGGGATCGCGGACGATGTTGTAACAGAAGTCGTCCGTCTCGCCGTGAGTGATGCCCGGTTTGATGCCGCCGCCGGCCATCCAGACGGTGAAACAGCGGCCGTGATGATCGCGGCCATAGTTGTTCTTCGACAGGCCGCCCTGGCAGTAGACTGTCCGGCCGAACTCGCCGCCCCAGACGACGAGCGTGTCATCGAGCAATCCCCGGGATTTCAGGTCCTTCACCAGCGCCGCCGAGGGCTGATCGACGTCCTTGCACTGGCCGCGAATCTGGCCCGGCAAGCCGCCGTGCTGGTCCCAGCCGCGATGGAACAGTTGCACGAAACGCACGCCGCGCTCGATCATCCGCCGCGCCAGCAGACAGTTCCGCGCGAAGCCGCCGTCCTTGCCGCTGTCATCGACGCCGTACATGTTTAGTGTCTTCCTCGACTCCTTCGACAGGTCCGTCAGTTCGGGGACGGCCGACTGCATGCGATAGGCCATCTCGTACTGGGCGATGCGGGTGTTGATCTCGGGATCGCCGAACGACTCGGCCGCCAGCTTGTTCAGTTCGCCGAGGCCGTCGAGCATGCGCCGCCTGCTGGGATCATCGACACCGTCGGGGTTCGACAGATAGAGAACGGGGTCCTTGCCGGAGCGAAAGCGCACGCCCTGATGCTGGCTGGGCAGGAAGCCGGGACCCCAGAGGCGCGAGAAGAGCGGCTGATCGGTCTTGTTGCCGCTGCCCTGCGAGATCATGACGATAAAGGTCGGCAGGTTCTTGCTCTCATTGCCCAGGCCATAGCTGAGCCACGCCCCGAGACTGGGCCGGCCCGGCTGCTGATGGCCGGTCTGAATGCAGGTGATGGCCGGATCGTGATTGATCGCCTCGGTGTTGAGCGATTTGACGATGGCGATGTCGTCGGCGACGGTGGCGATGTTCGGCAGCAGTTCGCTGACCCAGGCGCCGGAATGGCCGTGCTGTTTGAACTCGAACATCGGCGCCACGCAGGGGAACGATGTCTGTCCGGAGGTCATGCCGGTGATGCGCTGGCCCATGCGGATCGAGGCGGGCAATTCCTGGCCATGGTAGTTCTTGAGTTTCGGCTTGTAGTCGAACAGGTCGATGTGCGACGGTCCGCCGGACATGAACAGGTAGATGACCCGTTTCGCCTTCGGCGAGAAGTGCGGGGCCGCGGTTTCCGCGAAGAGTTGCGGATCGAGCAATGACGCCAGCGCGGCCGTGCCAAGTCCGCCCGCCGTGCGTCCGAAGAGTTGGCGGCGCGTCATCAGAAGGCGGTATTCGCGATCAAAGTTCATCGGTAGCGTCTCCGCGTGAGTCGTTCAGGGTGTACTCGTCAGTTCATTCACATTACGGCACAGTCGCAGGAAAACCTGGAACGAGAGAAGGTCGCCCGCTTGCTCCTCAGTTCGCTTGACCAGTTCGTCCAGGTACGCGCTATCTCCTGCATGTCCAGGACTATTCTTGCTGTAGCGGAGGTTCCTTTCCAGGAAGATTTCCTGAAGGTAGGCGAGGTGGAACTCGGCATGGGTATCAAATCCGCTGTAGACCCCCATTTGCTCGGGATCGTTCACGCGGACATCGTGATGCCCGATGTAGTCAAGCAGCCTCCGGCTGCCGGGGTGCTGCTTGAACACGATCCTGTTCCCGAGAAGCCAGGTCTCGATGCACCTGTTCTGGACGATCGCCATGAGCGTTGTCGAGGGAGTCAGTTTAGGTTCTTGGGCGTCGAGGTGTTGCCGCACTTCGGCCATTCGCTCCGCGACCGAACCCTCGTCGGCGTCGAGGCACAAGACGAGATAGTCGTATCGGCCTTCCACGGCATTCACGTCTTCGATCGCATGCGGCAGTTGCACGTCCAGAAGCCTTGGGTATCCTTCGCCACTGATGAGGAAAT
>JBBSDR010001325.1:0-2851 GCA_038240465.1 Gemmatales bacterium | reverse complement strand
TCCCCCATCTGCACGGCCTCGAAAGTCCCGACGAAGTGTCCTCCGCTCATCTGGCGGAAATCGGCGTCGCCACCGCTCATGGCAGCGGCGATGACGTCGAAATCATGCGTGCGGACGATCCGCACGCAGCCGGCAAGAGAGGGACCGCTGTGAGCCTGTTCGACCTCGCTGGACATGCCTGCCTCATTGACCGGGTTAGATGAAGTTTTCGAGATTGCCGTTTTCCGACTTGAATTCAGGAGAGTTTGTAAGAGAATCAGCCGGGATAGCTACCTCGAACGACACCCAGGTAACCCGCCCAGTGCGGGCTGAGACATGCACCGCCTGATGACCCTTGTCGGGTTGGCGACCGTGGCCTTCGCCGCCACGTTCGCCGCCACGCGCTACTGGCGAGCCTCCCCGCCTGCCGCTCCACCCGGCATGGTCTGGATTCCCGGAGGCGAGTTCGCCATGGGAACGGACTCCGACCTCGGCTGGGCGGATGAGAAACCGGCTCACCGAGTCCGAGCGGACGGCTTCTGGATGGACGAGACCGATGTCACCAATGCCCAGTTCCGCCAGTTCGTCGAGGAGACTGAATACGCGACCACGGCCGAGAAGCCGCCGGACGTTGAGGAGATCATGCGCCAGGTCGAACCCGGGAAAGCGCGGCCTCTCAAGGATACCCTGGTCCCAGCGTCGATGGTGTTCACGCCGACTGATCGTCCGGTGTCGCTAAAGCGGCGCGACGATTGGCGGCAATGGTGGAAGTGGACGCCCGGAGCTAACTGGAAACACCCCGAGGGCCCCGGCAGCAGTATCGAGGGCAAGGACGATCACCCTGTCGTTCACGTCTCGTGGGACGACGCCGCCGCCTACGCGAAGTGGGCCGGCAAGCGTTTGCCGACCGAGGCCGAGTGGGAATTCGCCGCGCGCGGCGGCCTGGACAACAAGCCCTACGTCTGGGGCGACGATGCACCGACGGATTCCAACATCCGCGCCAACATCTGGCAGGGCGATTTCCCTTACCGGAACTCGGCGGCAGACGGCTATGTGCGCACCTCGCCCGTCAAGACGTTCCCGGCCAACGGCTACGGACTGTACGACATGTCCGGCAATGTCTGGCAGTGGTGCGCCGACTGGTACGATCGTGATCTGTACCGCAAACGGGCGGGGAAAGGTGTGATCGTGAACCCCGTGGGACCGGAGAAGACGTTGGACCCCGGCCGGCCCTACACTCCGCAGCGCGTGCAGAAGGGCGGCTCGTTCCTCTGTAACGATGCGTACTGCACCCGCTACCGCCCCAGCGCCCGGCACGGTTGCAGCCCCGACACAGGGATGTCGCATATGGGCTTTCGCTGCGTCAAGAGCGCGAAGCAGCAGCCGTAAGGGAGCACGCAGGTCGCGGCGGTGAATGTCCGGACCACACCGTTGCGGGTGTATCCAGAATGACTCCAACTGGACGTGCTGCTCGGCAAGTTCCCGTCAAACCGGAAGGAGTTCTTTTACTTCGGCGGGCCGCACCTGGGGGCCATCCGCCTGGATAACATGAAGTCCACATTCTACCAGCAACCCGGCGGCTGACCCGTGCCGAAGGTCATGACCGACATGCCCGGACTCGTGAACCTTCGCCAAGATCCGTTTGAGCGGACACCGTCCATCAACGGCGAATCCCTAAACCAACTCAGCGGGGGCTACATGAACGACTTCTATGCCCGCGAGTTCTGGCGGTTCGTCCTGGTGCAGGAAAAGGTAGCCGAGTTGGCCAAGACGGCCATCGACTGCCCGCCGATGCAGGATCCGGCCTCGTTCAACTCTGGATGCAATCGAGAAGAAGATCGATGCAATATCAAGGATCCCACGGCCGGTAATAAATGGCCTTCCCCGAGCGAGCGCCTCCTTGCGGGACTCACTCGGGTCCCTGCGTGGAAAAATCTCTGACCAATGGGTCGTAATAAGGGTAAAGCAGCCTGATGCAAGCGCCTCTGCGGAGTTGCCACTTCCCGCGTGCGAAAGAGTTCACTCTTTCACTTCCCAATCTCGGCGACAGATCCCCTGGGGCAGTGAGAGAAGGAGCGAACCGAGATGTTGAGAAGAAATCGAGAGAATTCGTTACTCCGACACATAACCAGCGCTAATTCTGTTGAGAAGCTCAAACTCAACATGTACTCTGATAACCGTAAAAATGAGGAGAAACGTCCTTGACTTCACCCATTCGACCCGATCCACTCAACCCGAAACTCGAGGAATGCCTGCGCCTGGAAAAGTGCTGGGCGTGGTTCCTCTGTCTGGGGATCATCCTCATCGTGGTAGGCATCATGGCCATCGGCTCGGCCTTCATCGCCACCTTCACGACGATCATAGTCTTCGGCAGCCTGCTTCTGGCGGGAGGAGTGGTCCAGATCGTCAACGCCTTCCTGGCGCGCAACTGGGGAGGGTTTTTAATGCACCTGCTGGCCGGGATTCTGCACCTGATTGTCGGCGGCCTGATGATCGAACACCCTCTCCGGGCTGCCGAGGGGTTGACTCTCATGCTGGCGGCGGCGTTCCTGGTGGGCGGCGTGTTCCGTCTCGTCGTGGCCTTGCGGCAGGACTTCACCGGCAGGGCGGGGGTCCTGCTCCACGGCGTCGTCACCGTCCTGCTGGGGATCGCCGTCTGGAGGCAATGGCCCGAATCGAGCCTCTGGGTCATCGGCGTTTGCGTCGGAATCGACCTGATCTGCAACGGCGCATCCTGGGTGGTGCTGGGACTGATTGTCAAAGCCGCCGCGGCGCGGTCCCCTCGCGGGGAGCGGGAAGGACACAGCGCTGTCCCGCTCGGGACGAGTTCGGGACATTGAGCGAAGTCATGGACGAGCACGAGGACGATCTG
>JBBSDR010001324.1:0-2852 GCA_038240465.1 Gemmatales bacterium | reverse complement strand
CGACGCGGCGCCGGGCCAGCGGCAAGAGCGTCGTGCCGTCCTCGCTCATGCCGGAGAAGAGGGCGAACTCGACGCGCCGGTCCGGCTGCGAGGTCTGCCAGGCATCGCGGATCGGCCGCCGCGACAACGGCACCGTCTCGCGCGGCGACAGCAACTGGCGAAACTGCCCGCCCTGCGCTTGCAGATACAGTCCCTCGAAGAGACGTTCCTGGGCCGCGATCTCCTCGCCGCCGTAGCCTTCGACCATGCCGGCGTACCAGGCCGCTCCCAGGGCGATGGCCAGCATCGGCTTATCGACCACCACCGGGGCGCGGTCGAGGATGCGGTAGACGGCCCGGGCCACCATCGGCAACAGCGACGAGCCGCCCGCCAGGTAAACGGCGTCGATGTCACTGGGATTACACTTCTCCCCGGTGATGTGAGTGACAGAATCGAGACACTCCTGGACTGGTTTGAAGAAGGAATACTCGTCGCGGCGCGTTTCCTCATCGCCATAAAGGGGAAAGAACTCGGCCAGCGACACGCCCAGATCTTCGAGAGACAACTGGCTCTGCCAGGGCGTTCCGTCGGGCGTCAGGCGAACCTCAATGGGACAGACGACGCGGGCAAACTGCTCGCGCGTCGCGCGGGCGCCGGCCTGCGACAGAGCGATCTTGGCCTTCTCGGCCTCGCGCAGCAACTCGTAGAAGACACGCCGCCGGGCCTCGAACGGCTGGCTCTCGAGTGAGCCTCGATCCTTCTCGTAACCGGCCAGCAACAGCCCGGCGATGTTCAGGTCGAAATCGTCGCCGGCCAGTTCGTTGTAGCGCGACCGGCCCTGGATATCGACGTGCAGCATCGACGCGACCCGCTGAATCCGCAACAGCGATACGTCGAGGGTGCCGCCGCCGATGTCGATCATCATCAGCCGGCGCGGCTTCTCGCCTTGCAGCGCCTGGCGGTCGAGCTGGATCTGGTAAAAGAGAGCGGCGGCTGGCTCGTCGAACAGTCGTGTCGAGGGCGGATCGAAGCCGGCAAGTTGAGCGGCCCGCAGTGTCGCCCGGCGTTCTTCGGTGCCGAAGCAGGCGGGGACGGTGATGATGACCTGCGCCGGCGGCGCTGGATACGTTGTCTCGATCTGACGGCGGACAGCGCGGAGGATGCAACCCGAGACGCGCTCGGGACTCCAGTCCTGGTTCGCGATCCGTTTCGACCAGCGCGAACCCATGTGTCGCTTGATCGAGGTGACGACGTCGGCATGCCCCTGGCGGGCCATCTCGCGGGCGAAATGACCGACCAGGACGTTGCCGGGCTGGATGGCGACGGCCGACGGCAGCAACTCGTGGCGCTGGAAGCCCTCGGCCTGGGCGCTGAAGTAGGGCTGCGAGATGGGGATGATCTCGGGTCCAGACCGGCCTTCTTGCCAGGCGGCGCAAAGGGTGTTCGTAGTTCCCAGATCGATGCCGACAACGTAGCGCGGCGCAGTCATGATTGCCTCGCGGGACACGGGACAACAAGGGCGGGGGCGACGAGACTGCCATTGAGGCGCAGCCCACGGCGCGTCACCCGGAACCAGCCCGTGAGCGGTTGCCGCCGGGCGGGAGGAACAGCCGGGTCGAGCTGATAATCCGGCTCAAGCTGCTTCAGGCGCAGGTCCTCGCCGGGTGCGCCGAACAACTCGACCTCGGGGCGATGCAGGAAGCCGGCCAGGGCGTGCAGCAGCAGCCGGGTCAACTCGGCGTCCTTCCCGCCAAGGCTCACCAGCGGGTCCGCCGGCAGCTTCAGGAGCGGCTCGAGCAGCGCGGTCAATCCATGAGCCAGCGACAGGCCGCGCAGACGATCGTTCTCGGCGCGAAGCCGGTTCAGTTCCTCGAGGACGTCGGCGCCGACAGACGCCCAGGCAGGCGTCGCCGGCGCTGCGGCCGGGTTCGCCGCAGCCGGCGCGGCCGCGGAACTGCCCAGGCTGCGAAGGAGGAAATCGCTGGACAGGGCCGGCTCGGCGGGCAGAGCGGGCGGCTTCCAGGCGCGGCGCTGAGGCTCCGCGAGCCGCAGCCGCAGCGGCAAGAGAAAAGCGTGAAAGGCCGTCTTCAGGGTCCATTCGTGCCGCAGGCGGATGGCGGCGTAGTCCATGAATTCGCGCGCCACTTGCACGCCATCGACCGCGCCAATGGCAGCGGGACAGGGATGACGGCGGGCGGACTCGCCGAGGGCGAGGTAGTCAAAAGGATAGAACCGCGGCGGCCGATCGCGGCCCATCCAGTCGAGATGGCAGGTGAACAGGACGAGTCCGAGCAACCGGGCCGAGGCATGCTTCAGCAGCGGCGAGACGCTCAGGGCTGCGAGGGCCGCGTCATCGGCCGGCGGCAGCAGTTGCGCAGCCAGGATCTGCGCTGCGCGACAGCGAGCGGCCGCCTCGTGGAGTCCCATTTCCCGGGCCAGGGCGGTCCAGTCGGCGGCGTCGAGTTTCAGCAGAAGCTGTTCGCGGCCGACGCACACTTCCACTGGCGGAGGTGGGCCGCCAAGCAGTTCGTCGGTCAGTTCCAGGGTGCAGGCCCAGAAGATTTCCTGCAGACCATCGCGGCCCGGTTCGCCGGGATGGTAGAGGAACGACTCCGGCAGCCGGTCGAGGTTTCGCCGGGCCAGCGACTGGCAGACATCGCTCATCCCTTTCATGGTATCCTCGTTGCCAGCAGGTTGCAGCGAGTATTATATCGCCGCCGCGTCTCCAAAGCGCGAGGCAAGAAACGAAGAGCGCGAAACAACTTCTTGCCGCTTGCGGCTTGGCGGGCTGTCCGCCAGACCGCAAACGGCAACTCCGCCAAGCCGCAAGCGGCAACAAGGCTCTCACTCTGCCCACTGACTTGTGCTACAAT
>JBBSDR010001323.1:0-2852 GCA_038240465.1 Gemmatales bacterium | reverse complement strand
GAATAGTTCCATGGCACGCTCGAGAGGGTCGTCGGGCGTGAGCGGTTTGACGCTGCTTCGCATCAGGTCAACTGCCAGCAGCCAGGGGAGTGCCTCTCGGCGGTTAGCGGTCCAGTACAACTCGTGCAAGTGAATCACCCCCAGAAGGCGATTCTCGCCATCGACGACCGGCAAGACGACCTGCCTGGTCGCATCGAAGCGCTCGATCACCGTTTCGAGCTTGTCGTCCGGATGGAGAGGATTGATCGGTGCTGCACCGTCGAAGACCTGCACGACCGTGCGGCCAACGAGAACGTCGCGGACATAATCTCCCTGGTGAGCCGGCGAGCGCGAGCGGCTTTCGACCTGAGCCTGGTAGAGCGACTGCTCGTCGGACAGCAAATAAGCCAGGGCGCATACCCACAACGCCGGCAGGATCAGGCGGTAATCGCCCGTCAACTCGGACACGATGACCAGGGTGGAGAAGGGAGTTTTGGCAGCCGCGGCGAAGAAGCCCGCCATGCCGACGATCATGAATGCAGCGGGGTGCGGGACCAGCGCCGGCCAGTGTTCGTGAAGGAACACTCCAAACGCGCCGCCCGCGCAGCCGCCAATGACCATTGAGGGGCCGAAGACGCCGCCGGAGCCGCCGCTGCCGATCGTCAAACTGGTCGTCAGGATCTTTCCCAGGGCAATGCCGAGCAGCACCAGGGCGCCGACAGCCGGCTCATGACTCAGTCCCTCCTGCAAGATGCCGTAGCCAAACGAGAGTACGGACAGGACACGCCGGTCGCTGCCGAACCCAAGGTACAGACCGATCCCCACGGCCCCGGCAAGGAACGCACCGAGGGCGGGCCGGAGCATCCGCGGCAGAGCAAGTTTGCGGAAGAGGTATGTGATGCCGTAAAAGGTCCGCGTGTAGAACATGGCCAGCAGCGCCATGAACAGGGCGAGGAGCGTATAGAGAAGCAGTTGCCAGGCATTGTCGAAGGCCAACTCAGGAGTCGTGAACAGCGATTGCCAGCCAAAGAAGGGGCCGGAGATACTGTAGGCGACAACGCTGGCAACACAGGCGGGAAGGATGACCTCCGGCTCGAACTCCGGAGAACGATAGAGGACCTCGGCCGCGAACAGAGCGCCGGCCAGGGGCGCGCGAAAGATCGCGGCGATTCCGGCTCCCATGCCGGCGGCCAGCAAGACCCGCCGCTCCGACGGTCCCAGCCGAAGCAGCCTGCCCAGCAAGGAACCGAAGCCGGCGCCGATCTGGGCGATTGGTCCTTCGCGTCCGCCCGAGCCGCCGGTGCCGATCGTGATCGCGCTGGCGAGCAGTTTGATGAGGGGAACGCGCGGGCGCACATATCCTTGCTTGTGGTGATAGGCATCGATCACGGAGTCGGTGCCGTGTCCCTCCGCTTCCGGAGCGAACCGGAAGACGAGGTAGCCGCTGACCAGTCCGCCCAGCACCGGAACGACAAGGAGCAGCCAGGGCCGAAAGGGCTGCTCCGATTCCGGAATCCAGGAGACGTGGGCCTCCCGCGCCGGTCCCGGCGCCCGGTAACCCGCGATACTGTCGAGCGTGCCGAACACAACGAACTGGCAGGCAATCGAGAAGAGGATCGCTCCGAACCCGGCGATAACACCGACCAGCATGGCCGGTCCGAAGAGCCGGCCCTGTGTCCCCCAGCGCCGGCGATTGAACGCCAGGAACTCGGGCAGCCAGCGATACGGATGCGACGGAATGAGAGTCCGCGGTTCGCCTCTGTCCATGCTGCCCTCTCCGAACGCCAGCCATCCCGCGTCGAGTTGCTCCATTGCGCCGTCCAATCAGCGATTACTCTACACTCGTTCGACGCTGAGACAATCTGGGGCAGCTACTTCGTGCTGATCTCAGGACTTCCTTGGGGGTCGTTCACCGTCCTGATGCTTGCGCAGGAAGGACTCGGCCTGGCGTTTCGTCGGGTAGGACGATTGTGTCCCGGCTCGCGTCACGGTCAGGGCCGCCACGCCCATCGCTCGCCGCACCGCCTGGTCCCAGGGCAGGCTCCGCGCGCGGTAAACCGCCAGAGCGCCGATGAAGGCGTCGCCCGCACCGCTGGTATCGACAGCCTCGACCGGGACCGCGTTCTCTCGCCTCGTCCCTGTCTCATCCACACTCAACAGACCGCGTTCGCCGAGCGTCACCAAAACGGCGGCCCCTGTTGTCTGCCGGAGCCGCGTGGCCGCGTGCGCCATCTGTTCGGGCGAGCCGCAAGGAAGACCGGTCAACTGTTGCAACTCGGTCTCGTTGGGAACAAGGACATCGGCCAAGGCGAGCAATTCGCTCGGAAGTGCCTGAGCGGGTGCCGGGTTCAGAATGGTGAGGACGTGCGCCCGTCGTGCCAGGCGCAGCGCCTCGGCAGTTGCCTCCAGAGGTACTTCCAACTGGCACAGCAGCACGTCCGCCGAGCGGATTGCTGCCGCGGCTTTTCGCACGTCGCGCGGCGTCAGCGCTCCGTTGGCCCCCGGAGTAACGAGGATGCAGTTCTGTCCCTGCGCATCGACCAGGATGACGGCGACGCCTGTGGGGCGTTTGTCCTCGAACAGATAGGTTGTGTCGATCCCCTCGCTCTGGTAGCCGCGACGGATTTGCTCCCCGAAGGCGTCGCGGCCGACCTTGCCGACCATCGTTACCCGCGCGCCGAGGCGGGCGGCAATCACCGCCTGATTGCCGCCCTTGCCGCCGTGACAGGTGCTGAACGAGTCGGCCGTCAGCGTCTCGCCGGCGCCCGGCAAACGCGGCGTGCGCACGATCAGATCAACATTTGATGAGCCAACGACGCAGATGCGCGGCGGCATGCAGGGGCCTCGAAGGCGAGCCGGGAGCGGGGGGGGGG
>JBBSDR010001322.1:0-2852 GCA_038240465.1 Gemmatales bacterium | reverse complement strand
AGCGGCGAAGACAGGGTTGAAATGAAGAGGTCCGTCGATCGGTCGCGGGCGTCAATCGCCCTTGTCCTTGAGCTTCTTGCCGGCGTCCTCGACTTTCTTCCCCACGTCGTGAGCGACGTCCTTGGCCTTGTCGGCGACCTTCTCGGTTGTTTCCTTGGCCTTGTCGGCCACGTCGTCAATCGCGTCCTTGACTTTCTTCGTCGTATCCGCCTTGGCTTTCCTCCCTTGGTTGATGAGTGACACAGGCACGCACCTTCGATGCAAGTGCCAAACCAGGGGGTGCGGCTGTTTGCCGCTTGCGGCTTAGCGGGAAAGACCGCTAAGCCGCAAGCGGCGAAGACACCGTCACGAGCGGGCGGCGAGCAAGTCGCGCACTTCCCGCAGCAGGTCCTCGCGGCTGAAGCCGCCCTTGTGCAGCACTTTCCGCAGACAGCCGGTCAGCATCATTGAACCGTTGAGGAACATCCGGTCCTCCGCCGTCAAGTCGCGCGCCGTCACCACCACGATCGGGATCGAACGCCATTCCTCGTGCTGCTGCAACTCGCGAAGGAACTCGAAGCCATCCATCTCGGGCATCATCAGGTCCAGCACGATCAGGCCCGGACGGGTCTGGGCCATGCAAGCGAGGGCCTCCCGGCCATTGCTTGCCTCGGTCACCGTCCAGCCGTCGCTCTCCAGCATGCGCCGCAGGATCTCACGCGCCGAGGGTTCGTCCTCGCACACCAGCGCCACCCCACGCCCGGCAGTATACCGCCGCAGTGTGTCCATCAGGCGGTCCGGCTGCAGCGGTTTGACGAGATAATCGTCGGCCCCCAGGGCATGGCCGAGGTTCTTGTCCTCGACGATGGTCAGCATGATTACGGGAATGTGGGCCAGGTCCGGCTCGGCCTTCAGTGCCGCCAGCACCGACCAGCCGTCCAGGTCCGGCATCATCACGTCGAGCGTGACGGCTGCGGGACGGACCTCACGGCAAACGCGGATCACGTCGGCGCCCTTGCCGACCGTCACCACCTTGTACTGCTCCTTCGTCAGATAGCGCGTCAGCAGGTCCTGCACCGCCGGGTCATCGTCCACGACCACGATGGTATTGCCCGCATTCAGCCGCAGTCCTCGGTCGCGGTTGGCGGGCGCGGGTTCGGGCGGCGGCACAATCGGAGCGGGCGGCGGCTCGGCCGGCAACTCCAACGTGAACTGCGTCCCCTTGCCGGTCTCGCTCTCGACGTGGATGTCGCCGCCCATCATCTGGGCCAGTTTGCGGCTGATGGTCAGGCCCAGGCCGGTGCCGCCGTACTTCCGCGTGGTCGTTGCGTCGGCCTGCACGAACGGCTGGAAGATGCGCTGCAACTGCTCCGGCGTCATGCCAATGCCCGTATCGCGCACGCGGAATACCACCCAGTCGCGGCCGTTGCGCACCTCTCTTCTCACAGTCAGATGGACCTCGCCCTGAGAGGTGAACTTGCCGGCATTGCTGAGCAGGTTGAACAGACACTGGCGGATACGCGTCGAATCGGCATGCAGGCTGCCGGTTTCCTTGGGGCAATCGATGAGCAGGGCGTTGCCATTCTTCTCCACCACCGGCCGGATGGTCGTTCCGACCCCCTCGACGAGGGTGCTGACGACGAGAGTTTCCGGCACCAGGACGACCTTGCCGGCCTCGATCTTCGACAGGTCGAGAATGTCGTTGATGAGTGTCAGCAGGTGCTTGCCGGCCGTGTGGATCTTGGCCAGGTCGGGAAGGAAGCCCGTGTTGCCCTCCTCCTCGGCCTGTTCCTGCAACAGTTCGGTGTAGCCAATGACCGCATTGAGGGGCGTCCGCAACTCGTGGCTCATGTTGGCCAGGAAAGCGCTCTTGGCCCGGTTCGAGGCATCGGCGGAATCGCGCGCCTTGCCCAGTTCCAGGTTGGCCGTTTGCAACTGGCCCGTCCGCTCCTGGACCCGGCGCTCCAGGTGCTCGTTGAGCAGGCGGATCTCGTTCTCGGCACGCCGGCGTTCGGTGACGTCGCGGGCGATGCCGCTGTAGACGACGCGCTCGCCCAGCAGCACCTTGCTGACCGACAGTTCCAGCGGGAAGTTGCTGCCGTCCGCCCGGCGGCCGAGATGTTCGTGAGTCCCGCCCAGTGTGCCGGTGAGTGCCGCCACGGCTCCCGCCTCGGGCGCCTGGGCCAGCAAGTCCGCGACGTTCTTGCCGCGCAGGTCGCCGGCGCCGAAGATGCGCTCGGCAGCGTGGTTGAGTCCCAGGATGGTCCCGAGTTCGTTGAAACTGAAGATCCCCTCGGCAGCGCCGTCGAGGATGGCGCGGAGGCGGGCCTCGCTCTCCTCGACCTCCTGGCCGCGCAGCCGAACCTGTTCGACCATGTGCTGGAAGGAGCGGGCCAGGACGCCGATCTCGCTCTTGTCCTTGACCGGCAGCGAGACGTCGCGTTTGCCCTGCGCGAAGCCCTCGGTGGCCTTGATGATGCGGTTGAGCGGCCGGGTCAGTACGAGGGAAAACAGCGCCGCCAGCCCCGCCGCTCCACCACTCAGCAGCAGCACAAGGCCCAGGATGGAGCCGCGCTCGTTCTCGATGTCCGCTTGCATCTCCTCGTAGGAGCCGAGACGAGCCACCCCCAGAAAGAGATTTTTGTCGAATACGTCGTACTCGATCTTGACGAAGTCGAGGGCGAACGTCTTGCATTCGATCGGACTGCTCCACTTCACAGTGGGGAACTTCGCGCGGATTTCAGACGTGGCGGCCAGGACTTCCTTACGATCCGCGCCGCTGACACGGACCTCCGTGCCGTGCATCACTTCCTTGCTGGCTCGGATGGTCGGGTACTTGTGCGCAAGCTCTTTCAGTTCCTCTCGAAGCGAGT
>JBBSDR010001321.1:0-2853 GCA_038240465.1 Gemmatales bacterium | reverse complement strand
TCCGGGCGACGAGGTGATCGCTTTTCAGCCCTTCTACGAGAACTACGGTCCCGACGCCCTGCTCTCAGGCGCGACGCCGGTCTGGGTGCCGTTGCATCCGCCGCACTGGACCTTCGATCCCGATGAAGTCCGCCGTGCCTTCACCGCGAAGACGAAGGCGATCATCATCAACACGCCCAACAATCCGACCGGTCATGTGTTTTCTCGCGCGGAGTTGACGTTCATCGCCGAGTTGTGCCAGGAGCATGACGTCATCGCCCTGGCCGACGAGATTTACGAGTACATCATCCACGTCGATCGGCCGCACGTCAGCATTTCAACGCTGCCGGGGATGGCGAATCGCACGGTGACGATCAGCGGTCTGTCGAAGACGTTCAGCATCACCGGCTGGCGTCTCGGCTACTGCATCGCGGCGCCGGAGATGACGTCCGGCATCCGCAAGGCGCATGACTTCCTGACCGTCGGCGCTCCGCATCCGCTTCAGATCGCCGGGGCCACTGCTCTCGGGCTGCCGCAATCCTACTACGACAAGCTCGGCTCTGGGTATCGGCGGCGGCGCGAGATCTTCCTGCCCTATTTGCACCGAGCGGGCTTCGAGGTGTTCGAGCCGGAGGGGGCGTATTATGTGATGACCGACATCACGCCGCTGGGCGGCACGGACGACACCGAGTTCGTCAGGCGAATGATTCGGGAGGTGGGCGTGTCAGCGGTGCCGGGCAGCAGTTTCTACAGCCCGCGCGAACGAGGCAAGACCAGGGTGCGTTTCATGTTTGCGAAGAAGGACGAGACGCTGCACGCCGCCGGCGAGAGGCTCTTGCGGCTCCGAGTCTGAGGCAGGTGGGAGTTCAGGACCAACGGCGAAATAACTTCCCTCTTTCTTGCCGCTTGCGGCTTAGCGGACCGCCTGCTGACGCCCGCTAAGCCGCACGCGGCAACCTGTTATTTCGCCATCGGTCCTTGGCTTGTTTCGTCGCGGGAGAGGGCATCCGAATCACCCGCCGGCCGGCTGTTCGGTGCGGAACCGCTGACAGGCCGCCAACCAGAGAGTGCCGGCGAGCGCGGCGTAGGCAGCCAGCCCTGCCAGAGTGGCCCGCAGCGTCTGGACCATCTTTCCACCGCCGCTCGAGAACTCGTCCCAGTTAAGACCGAGGAACCACCAGGTCCGCGGCGCGTTGAGACCAATCTGGAGGGCGTCGTCCCACCAGGTTGCGTTGTCCGGACTGCCTCCAAGCAATTCCGTGTAGATCAACACCAACCAGGAACCAAGGAACATGAGCATCAACATCAAGGCCATCGCGAGGTAGGCCCAGAGAGTACTCCGGCTGCTCAGCGACAGCCAGATGCCCAAGCTGGCCAGGAACGCAACGTGGATGCAGGTTGCGACCACCAGCAATGCAACTCCCAATGGATGCAGCGCCCCGGTAATCAGCCCGAACGTCCACAACCCCGCCAAGCAGTACCCCAGGCTGCGGTAGCGCAGGGGGCCGCCCAGCCACTTGGCTCCGAGGATCGCCGTTCGCCCGGACGGCAGGGTGAGCAAGCTGCCGAGCGTCCGCTGCTCTCGTTCTTTGGTAATGCTGCCGGCGGCTTGCAAGGCCACAAGGAGGCACCATCCGCCCGCGAGCGCGATACTCAGGCCGCGAAGCAAGGGGTTGACCTTGTCGCGGGCAAATACCGCCATCGATTCGACCGCCTTCATGTTGCTGGGCGGACCCATGTTCGGAGGTGTTTTTTCGGGTGCAACGAGAAGGTAGATGACGAAGCTCAGCCCAACGGTCCAGCCAAACACAGCTCCGAAAGACCAGCCAGCCATCGCGTTTCCCCGGTGGTAGACCTCCTTCCAGAGCAGTGCCGCGTCGGTGACCGGGTAGCGCGGCCCGCTTGGCTCCCCTGGCTCGGACGGGTTCGGACGGACCAGGCGAGTTGGGCGGCGAGTTGGGCGGCGGGGTGGGGCCGCGGGTAATTCATCGCGCAGTTTGACGATGGCCGCCGTCAAGCAAAGAAAGGCGATCCCGCCGTGGATGGCGGCATAGCCGACCGTCAACCCGAAGAGGCCGGTCTTTGTTCCCGTGAAGGATTGCAACCCGAACCCGCCTGGCCCGAGAATGGCCCGGTGGAGGAACCCAACTCCCAGATATTCTTCCAACCAGAGAACGAAGCCGATAGGAGAGAGGATGCCGCATCCCAGGGCAAGGGCGACAAGAGAGACGAAGAGGACAGTCAGATAACTCGCGACCACCGCCTGCAAGCTGTCCCTCGCGAGGACCGACCACAGGATGCTGACGCTGCCGACGCTCAGCAAGGTCAGGGCAGTGACGGTGGCGCCGACAAGGACGACGGAGCCATCGACCCCGCCCCAGAGTTGCAACAGACTGAGGACCGGCAATCCCGTCAGCATCAGCCCGGCCAGGTGGCTCAGCCGGCTGAAAAGTTTGCCAAGGATAATTTCCCGGTTGCTCAGGTGAGTGGTGAAGAGTAACTCCAGGGTTCGCCGTTCGCGCTCTTCCGAGACGGCCCCGGCGATGTGGGCGGGCGTCAGCACCAGGATGGCGGCGACTTGGAGGGCAATCAGGGCGACGGCGAAGTTGACGGAGAACTGGGCCAGTTGGTTGACTCGCAGGCTCGGACCTGGCGCGAAGGGGCGAGTGAGCAGCGGCTCTTGGGGAAAGTACTGCTGGTAGACGCCGTACAGTGCCAGGAGCAGGACCAATCCGTAGCCGCAGCGCAGGAGGGTACTGCGACCACGGCGGGCCAGGCGGACCAGGTCATAGTAGAACAGCGGACCCACGACAGACTCCAGTTGCCAGCCGAACGGAGCCGGAAGCGTCAGCGACGGTCTTCTCCCCGTCGCTG
>JBBSDR010001320.1:0-2855 GCA_038240465.1 Gemmatales bacterium | reverse complement strand
TCCTCGCGCACCGAGCCGATCGAACTGAGAGCGGCCAGACTGCGGGCGGCGTCTTCTCCGTGCAGTTTCAAGTGTTCCTGAACCAGGGCTTCCAGCAGCGCGTGGTGAGCCGCCGACAACTGCCCGCGCTGGCTCAGAATGTCGCCCAGCGGTCGGGACTTGTCGAGGACCCAGGCATTCATCGACTCGATCAGTGCATCGCGCGAGATAAAGTCGAGTTGCAGCGCCAGGATGCCAAACAGCAGGTTGCGGTCGGCGTCGATCATGTTTCCCTCGTTCACCTCTGAGTCCCTGCCACTTGTTCCTGCCACCAGCGCAACTGGCTCTCGACCTCGCGCGGGGCGGTCGATCCATGACTGCGAAACGCATTGAGAGCGTTGACCACGCCCAGTATCTGATACACCCCTGCGGACAGCCCCGGATGCACACCATCGAAAACGTCGGCGGGAAGGTCGGCCAGCCGGCAGCGCCGCTCCTCGCACAGCCGCACCAGCTTGCCGACCGCCTCATGGGCCGCGCGCATCGGCACCCCCTGCCCCACGCAATACTCCATAAGTGTCGTGGCATCGAGGAAGCCGTCTTCGAGCCGGGCCGCGATCACTTCGCGGCGAAAGCGCGTCTGACGAATCAGGTCGGCGGCCAACTCCAGGGAAGCGGCGACGGTGTCATGGGCATCGAACAGGGCGACCTTGTCTTCCTGCAAATCGCGGTTGTAAGCCAGCGGCAGGCCACGCACTAGCACGAGCAGCATCTGCAAATCGCCGACGACACGCGCCGCCTTGCCGCGAATCAACTCCAGGACGTCGGGGTTCTTCTTGTGCGGCATGATGCTCGAGCCGGTGCAGAAGGCATCGGGCAGTTCGAGGAAGTTGAACTCCGTCGTCGCCCACAGCACCCACTCCTCGGCCCAGCCCGACAGATGCAGCGCGATCAGCGACAGATCGAAGACGAACTCAATCAGGAAATCGCGATCGCTCGACACATCGAGACTGTTGCGCGCCACCGAGTCGAAGCCGAGCCGGCGGGCGACGTTGTCCCGGTCGATGGGAAGCGACGTGCCGGCGAGCGCGGCCGCCCCGAGAGAAAGCACATTGACGCGCTTGCGGCAATCCGCGAGCCGTTCGCGATCGCGCTGGTACTTCTCGGCATAAGCGAGGTAGTAGTGGGCGGCGAGAACGGGTTGAGCGCGCTGCATGTGCGTGTAGCCGGGCAGGATCAACTCGCGATCGCGCGCCGCGGATTCGACGAGGGCGGCTTGCAGTTCCTTCAGCAGAACGTCGAACCGATCGATGGCGCCGCGAACCCACAGTTTGACGTCCGTCACCACCTGATCGTTACGGCTGCGGCCGGTGTGCAACTTGCGGCCCACGTCGCCGAGGCGCTCGATCAGGGCGCGTTCGATGTGCGTGTGGATGTCTTCGAGTTCGATCGAGAAGGCCATCTCGTCGCGCTCGACCTGCCCGGCGATGGCATCGAGGGCTTCAACGATTTGGCGGACCTCGTCGGCGGTCAGCAGGCCGACGTCGCCGAGCATGCCGGCATGGGCCTGGCTGGCCCGCACGTCCTCGCGGTAGAGCCGGCTGTCGAAGCTGATCGATTCGGTGAACAGTTCGACGCGGCTATCCGTCTCGCCGCTGAAGCGTCCGCCCCAGGTTTTCTGACTCAAGTCGCACCTCATCTCAGGCCGCTGGAACGATGACGCTTGTCCACCGGAGGACGAACGAAGAGAAACAGGCGCCGCCTTGTGACGGTTGCGCCAACTTTACACGGAGAACAGTCTGGAAGGAGGGCATCACGCTGGTACAGACGATTGGCAAGCCGTTCGGATCGAGGGACAGGGGCGCCGGGACGATGATTATCCTAGAGGACGCCTCCCAGCGGGGACAGTCCGTACCCAATCTTGAGTATTGCACCATGACGCGATCGCTTCCGAAGCTCTGGCGGCGCATCCTCTGCTGCCTGGCCGCCCTGACCTGTTCGAGTTGTTCCAACGGCGACTCGGATCGCCTGTCCTCCATCTGGCACAAGGCCGGCGCGCACCTGATTGCTTTCACGGGAGGCATTCGCCAGCGTCTGTCGAGCGGCTGGGAATCGATTCAGTCGCGATCCGGCCCGGAGTCGGCCCTTCGGGAGCGCGTCGCGGCCCGGCTGCGTTCGGACAAGGTCTTCGCCGAGAGCGCGATCGAAGTGGAAGTCCAGGGGACGACTGTGACGTTGCGCGGTCAGGCGCCGGATGTCGCGGGCCGTCAACGGGCGGTCGAACTGGCGCAGGGTACTCTCGGCGTCGAGCAGGTCACCGACGAGTTGGGTCCGAAGGAGTGACGTCTGGGACTTTCTCAGGAGATGTTGCGGACAGGAGACCTTGGGGGACGTTTGGGAGCGACTTCGCCAGTTCGCCTTCCTCGAGTGCATCGATGATTTTCACCCATTGCTCCACAGCAATTGTTCCCGGCGCTGATCGGCTTGCTGCCGGCCGCGACTGATCCAGCCCTGAGCGTCCTCGGCGCACAGCCGTTTTCACCCTTGCTGACGTTCGTGCCCTATAAGCCAGCAGTATGTACAAGTTGACACTAACAGGGAGGGAGGCTATCAAGAAATCGACGGGCAGTGGGGGCGCTTTCTGCCAGGTTCAAGTGGCGGACATCGTTCGAGGTCGGAGGTTCCAGTCGTGACTACTTCTACTGTGCTGGATTGGCGAGCCGAGAGCGCAAGCGACCGGAGTTTTCCGCTGTAGAACTCCGGTCGCTTACGCTGTAGAACTCCGGTCGCTTACGCTGTAGAACTCCGGTCGCTTACGCTGTAGAACTCCGGTCGCTTACGCTGTAGAACTCCGGTCGCTTACGCTGTAGAACTCC
>JBBSDR010001319.1:0-2855 GCA_038240465.1 Gemmatales bacterium | reverse complement strand
GTCGGCAACAGTCCGCGGATCGACGCTCGGGTGCTGATCCCTGTGCGCTTCGAGATTGATCTTCGCGATGCGGTGCTCCGACTCGGCGCGAGCCAGGTTCAACGTAGCCGTCTCGAGTTGATTCACATCGGAGGGGAGCAAATCCTTCGAGTATTCCTCGAGTTTCGGCTCATCGTAGGTCTTGATGATGCCATCCAACCGCTGCCGCTGCTGGTTGCGTTCATCGCTCAGTTCCTTCTTGTAGGCCGTGACCAGAGCGTTGAGGAAGGCGGCCAGTTGGACGGGGTCCTCGCCGCTCATTTTGATGGGCAGGATGTTCTCTCCGGTCACTGCCTTGATCACCAGGTCCTTCGCCAACCAGGACGTGTCGTCGCCGTGCTGCTGAACCACGTCCAGGGTGCTGACTTCGGGACGAGCAAGGGTGGCGTTGATGACCCGCGCGCTGCGAAGGAACTGGGCCTGACTGCGAAGGTGGTCGTCCATTGTCGAGTTGTCGGCGCTGCCGGGCATGTAGTCGGGCGCCCGGCCGATCTTCAGCCGTACCTCGCCGGTGTAGCGAGCCGGCACGAGGGCGCAGATGACCGCTGCGGTCAGCGCGCCTCCCAGGAGGACCAGGACCAGGGCGCGGAACCAGCGGCGACTGAGGGCCGACAGCAGCGCGCCGAAGGTCGGCACGGCCGACAGGACCGGCGGCACACCGGCGGACCAATCGTCATCGCCGGTCAGCGACGGCGGCACATGTTCCGGGGCGGACGGCCGCGCCGTCCGCGCTGTCCGCGCCGGCCGCGGCGGACTCACCGGCTTGCTCGAATCCAGGGTTGACATGGTTGATGGCTCTCCGGGGGATGTCGCGTTATCGGGGGAGTTCACCGACCGGCGTCGCGGTAGGGATCGCCGCGATCCTCGCGGTCCTCCGCTCGGCCGTCACCGGCGCCTGGGTCAGCACGACAGGCAGCGGCGGTTCCGGCTTCGGCTCGATGAACAGGTGGGTCAGAAACTTCAACTCTAACCATAGCAGACCCAGCGCCAGCGGCATCATGAGCCAGCCCGCCAGGTCGTGATAGACAAAGCGCGCCACCGTGCCGCCGGCGGTCGCATACAGAATTCCGGTCAGCGTGATCCGGGCGACGTTGGTCAGCACGGCGATGGGGACCGCGCTGAGGAACAGCACCACCCGATCGGTCCAGGCGCGGGCCAGCACCAGGGCAACCGCGGTCGAGAGGGCGAAAAAGGTAATCAGCATGCCCAGCCCGCTGCACGCCTCAACGACGCCCAGGGGGATATCGTCGATCCAGATGACGTTGCCCTCGGCGATGGCCGGCAGCCCGGCGGTTTGCAGCAGGTAGGTGCTGAACACCGTCGCCAGGTGCTGCAGCGGCTGCGCCAGCGCGACTTCCAGTTGGTAAGGCGCCGGCATCATGAACGCGAGAAAGACGATGCTCGGCCAGGCCCAGGCCAGGGCAGGCCGCCCGCCCAGCAGCACGCACACGCCGGCGAGCGCGGGCAAGAGGGACAGGGCATCGAGCCACTCGAAATAGTACGCCGCCGAGGCCAGCCGCATCAAGGCCGCGAGGGCCAGCCAGACCACGCCTCCCCAGTGCAGCTGCCGTTCGACGCCGGGGTGGTCCTGACGGCGCACCCAGAGAACGACAGCGGCGAACACCGGCACGAGGAAGCCGTGCGAGTATTTCGGATCGTTGGACCAGCGCTGGGCCATGGCCGCAAGCGTGGGAGCGTAGCACCAGAACAGCACAAGCGCGAAGACGATAAGGAGCAGGACCGTCCGGCGCGCTTGCGAGGATTCTCGCAGGGTGCGCAGCCAGCCAGTCAGGCAGCCAGTCAGGCCGTTCCGGGACTCCTTGATCAATGACGGTACGCTCAATGTAGGGATGGAGGATAGCCGTTACAGTTGCCTCATCTTACCACGCTTCTCGGGAGGCCGAAAGCTGATTACGAGCCTCGAACCCCAGTTGGGTGCTGCAAGAGGGTGCCTGAACCAACTATAGGTTAAAAATGTTACGGACCGCTGAATCGGCGCGAGAAAAGCTCGATCCAGGGAAAAAGTCGCAGTGTCTCGCGATCGTTGAACTTGCCAAATCGCGAAAACGGAACGCACCTCTTGCGGAAAAAGGACTCGTTCGATGAAAGCGGGATACCAGCCGCAATTGCTCTTGTGTTTTTTTCTGGTCTCGGGTAAATCCCCGCCTCCTTGCAGGAACAATTCGTTGGACGCGGAGTCAGAGCCTTGCGCAGGCAAGGCCGGGGATGGCTTCCGTCCGGCTTCGTCCGGGGTGGGGCGCTGGGCCCTGGGGGACATTCGGTCGTGCTGCGTTTGCCGTCGGCGGACGCGGAGAGGAGTCAGGGTATGTCACAGAGAGGCCGGGTCAAAACCGTCATGAGTTGGTGCGTCCTGGGGGTGGTCTGTCTGGCCGGCCTCGGATGCACCTTCACCGTCAACACCGGAGGGGTCGTGCAGCCACGCCCTGTTCCGGAACCAGCGCCGGAAACGGCGACGGGCGAGGGGGTGCAAAGGGTCTCCCATCAAGTTGCCGCGATGGATGCCTTCCTCCGGCCGGGCGACCCGGGCCGGACTGTCGCCGCCCCCGAGGAAGCGCCTCGTCCGGCCGCTCATCCCTCGGGTTGTGCCGCCTGTGCCGAGGGCAACGCCGCCCTGAACCCAGGGATGCAGAAAGCCTATCAGGACTTCCCGGGCGGCCTGCCAGCCGATGCAGCGACTCGCCTGCCGACGGAACTGGATAAGAAGACCCATCCGGCTTACATCATCGAGCCGCCCGACATTCTGCTCATCGACGCCGGCCGGCTGATTCCGAAGCCGCCTTACGTCATCCAGCCGC
>JBBSDR010001318.1:0-2862 GCA_038240465.1 Gemmatales bacterium | reverse complement strand
GAAGACTCGCGTCGCGGCTAACCCCTTCCCCAATCCGCATGTCTTGCCGCGTCAACTTCGCCATTCGCTCATCTCCCCCCTTCTGTGTTGACGCCGTATCCTCGCGCCGCCGATGATTTGCAGGGGGAAACAGCACGCACCAATACCGCGACGGAGGGATACGCATGAAGCGATCATGGATCAGTCGAACCATACTGGCAGCGGCGCTCGGACTCGCCGTCCTGTCCGGCCTGGTTCGAGGTGGAGAACCGCCCGTCGCGATGTCGGGATCGGGCGTCACGAGCGAGGTGGTTGATGAGGGCGGCGCTCCCCAGGCAGAGGGACACAGACGTTTGCTGTCCCGGCTGCGTCCGGTCGGAATCAGGACGCGCATTCACAATGTGGCGTCGCTGGGCTGCTATGGCAATTTCAACGACTACTCCTGCGGCAGCTTGCACTCGGAGCGTCAGTTCATTTTCGGCTCGTGTCGCACCTTCTACGGCGAGCGTTGCCTGAAGGGTCCACCGCCGTCGCCGGTGCCGGGCTTCGATCTGCACGCCCTGGGACTCGACAAGCCTCGTTGCGGTTGTCCTTGATCGTGTTCTTCCGGAGATCCGGTCCACGTCCAAGAGTTCCAGCCGACCCTACCGCATTCGCTGGGCAGCGATCACAAGCGTTTGACACATCGCTTTCAGGGCCGCGACTCCCGTCTGACCGACGTTCACGGCGAGGTCGTCAAGGGCAACCTCGCTTGACGGCCCGCCTCACTTCGCGGCCAGCACAATCGCCAGGAGAGGAAACTAGAAAGGTGCGTGCCAGGGAATGACGGATTTCCCTGAGTTCGTGGCATTCTGCACAGGTTGCATCGCCGCGCCAAACCCGGTACTGCGTTCTTCCTTCTCTTGTTCCGAATTGCCCCTTTGCCTACAATTCCTGGCATGCGAATGGTCTCCAACGTCTTCCTGAGTTAGTGCATCTCCTTCCCAAACGGGTCTGATCCGCGCCAGCGCGGATGAGTGCCGTACTCGGTCCTTCACTAAACCCGATCAACGCAGAGCGCACCGTGCAGCCTGGCCCGGAAAAGGGCAGGTGGCTCCGGCTGCGCACGGAGGAAGACGAGATGAACCCCAAGAAGCAGAAAGTGAAAGATCGCCGGCGGGCGCGCAAACTGGCGGAGCAAGCCTGGGAAGCCGTCCACGAAGGCAACCTCGATCTGGCCGAGAAGATCATCCGCCGCGCCGTCGATGCCCAGACCGACAACCCTATCCTGTGGAACGACCAGGGTGTCTTGCTCGGACTGCGGCAGAAGGATGCTGAGGCCGACGAGTCCTTCCGCACCGCCCTCAGCCTGGCCCCGACCTTCGCCGAACCCTACGCCCACCTGGCAGCCCTGCGCATCCGGCAGGGGTTCACCAGGGAGGCAGTCGTCCTCCAGACGCAGGCAGTCAAGCACGCTCCAGGGAACCTGGCATTCTCCGAACATCTGGAGGCCTATCGCTCTCTGGCTGGTGAGGAAATCCCGCGGTCCGCGACACCGCCTCCACCCGAACAACCAACGACTGACCACCCGGACGGCGATTTCCCGGAGCGGTTGACTGCCCTGGACTGGCACCCGCTGGCAGACCGGCTGACACGGGACGGCTGCGTGGTGCTTGCCGGACTGGTCGAGGCCTCGATCTGTGCAAGCCTTCGCGGGCTGTTCGACGACGATGCGCGGTTCGCCAAAACGGTCGTCATGGATCGGCCGGATTTCGGCCAGGGTGTGTATCGGTACTTCCGCGCGCCGATCCCTGACGTGGTGGATCAGCTGCGCCGGGCCATGTACCCGCATGTCGCGCGGATCGCCAACGGCTGGCAGCGGCTACTGGGCGAGTCCGAGCGCTATCCCGAGGAGTGGGACGCCTTCCGCGATGAGTGCCGTGGCGCGGGACAGACGACGCCGACACCGATCCTGCTGAAGTACGGTCCCGGCGGATTCAACTCACTGCACCGCGATCTGCGTGGCACCGTGTTTTTCCCGATTCAGATGGCGGTCGTCCTCAGCCCTCAGGCTGACCCGTCGAACCCAGAGTCGGATGGGTTCCAGGGCGGCGAGTTTCTGCTCTACGACGTCCCGGAAGGGAAAAAGTCGCGGCGGAGAGAAGTTGCGGCGGGACTGGGCGACGCGCTGCTGTTCTGCACCCGGGACCGCTTGGCGCCGGTTGCCGGGGTGTATGGGCTGCAGCCGGTCAAACACGGCGTGGCGCCAATCACGACCGGGATACGGATCGTCCTCGGCGTGCCGTTCCACGAGTATCGCTGAGAAGCGGTGCGGGCTGGAAGAGGGGGGCAGTGGACAACACAATAGGGGACGTTCACGAGTTCGTGAATGCCCCCTCTTGCGTTGTCGAGCATGGTTCAAGGTGGTGTGACTTTCTTCGTGGCGGCAAGTTTCCAACTTGCACTCCCATGCTCGACGGTGAAGTATCCCGAGGCGAAACGAAAAAGCCGTGACATCGAGTCCTCTGTGGGAGCCGCTACCTTTCGCCGATGCGCAGCAGCACCTTGCCGCCCTTTCCCACGGTGTCGGCGGCGCGCGCCGCATCCTGGATTCGCTCCAGCGGAAACGACTCGCCGACCGGCGTCACCAGAACGCCGGCTCGCATCAGTTTCACAACTCGACGCATCAGCCAGAACTTCGTCCACAGTCCCTGTTCCTCGACCCACTCCTTGAGCCAGAACCCCTCCACCGTCCTCTGGCCCACGATCAGATCGCGCGGATCGATCGGCGTCGGCTGGCCGGACAGCGCGCCGTAGACAAGCAGCCGGCCATGCTTTCCCAGACACGCCAGAGCATCCGCTCCCGTGGCCCCGCCGACCGCGTCGAGAGCGTAACGCAGGTCG
>JBBSDR010001317.1:0-2864 GCA_038240465.1 Gemmatales bacterium | reverse complement strand
CCGGTGAATCGGACAAACCGGCACGCTGACGCCGTGCCGGTGAATCGGACAAACCGGCACGCTGACGCCGTGCCGGTGAATCGGACAAACCGGCACGCTGACGCCGTGCCGGTGAATCGGACAAACCGGCACGCTGACGCCGTGCCGCTCGCCGCTGATTTTCTACTTCCTTTCGCGCGCCGGTCAGCCGCCGCCCTTGTGGCGGTGTCCGCAATCGACTGCGAACAATTTTCGCACAGTCGCGGAAGGGAATTCTGATTCCCCTGTTTCAGCGCCGGGGTTACGACACAGCCCGGATTCATTTCGACTCGCACCTGGAGACCTTGCTCATGGCCGCGCCTGTCGCCATGCCGCCGCAGTTTGATCACCATCGCATCGTACAGACGGTTGGATTACGGGTTCGGCCACTGTTCACTGGACAGGACACCAGTAAAATGGCACTTCTCAGACTTTTTCGACCTGCTGGCCATCACAACAGTGTAAACCGGCCGAATCCGTGATCGCAGCCAACAAGGGGCAACCCCGGATCGCGGCTACTCCAAATAGTATTTCGAGAATAGTACCGCAGGGAGTCTTCACAAAGTAACGTGTTCGCCCCCGCGTCACTTCCGAAGACCTTGCGTCCCCGCGAACCTGGAAGAGGTTTGTGGCTCAACCTCACTTCTTCCGGGAGTAGAATTCCTTTTTCACCTGCTCAAGTGAGCGCGTGTTGAACACGTTCTCCTTCTCCAGCCAGCCGCGCCGGGCGACGTCGATACCAAACGGAAACAAACCCAGTTCGTCGGTCGAGTGGGCATCGGGATTGATGACGATGGTGACGCCGAGGGCCTTGGCGCGTTTGCAGTGAATCCAGTCGAGGTCGAGACGCGACGGCTGGGCGTTGATCTCGATCATCTTGCCGAGTTTCGCCGCCTCTTGCAGCACCGCTTCGAGATCGACTGGATAGGCGTCGCGCCGCAACAGCAGCCGGCCGGTCGCATGGCCCAGCATCGTGACGTATGGGTTCCGCAGCGCCTTGATGATGCGAGCGGTCATCTCCTCCTTGGTCTGGTTCGTGTGCAGATGGACGCTGGCGACGACGTAGTCGAATGTTGCCAAAAGGTCATCCGGAAAATCCATCGAGCCATCGGCCAGGATGTCGCACTCGGTCCCCTTGAAGACGTGAATGCCTTTCAACCGAGCGTTGAGAGTGTCGATCTCTGTCTGCTGCTTCTTGACGCGATCGGCCGTCAAGCCGTTGGCGATCTTTAGCGATTGTGAGTGATCGCCGATGCCGAGATACTTCAGCCCGAGTGCCTTGGCGGCCAGGGCCATTTCCTCAAGCGTGTTGGCGCCGTCGCTGTAGGTTGTGTGATTGTGGAAGACACCTTGGATGTCGCGCGTCTCGACCAGCGGCGCGATCTTGCCCTTCTCGGCCGCAGCGACTTCACCAGTGTCCTCGCGCATCTCCGGCGGGACATACGACAGGCCAAGCGCCTTGAAAATCTCCTCCTCGGTCTTGCACTTGATGTCCTTGTTCTCGCCGACGAGGCCGTATTCGCTCAGCTTCAAACCCATCGCCTGGGCGCGCGAGCGCATCGCGACATTATGTTCCTTGCTGCCAGTGAAGTGATGCAGGGCGAAGGCGAAGATGTCGTCGCCGACGACGCGCAGATCGGCGTTGATGAACTGCGGGTTGGCAGCGCTGCCGACGTTGAAGACGACACTCGACTTGGTGTCGCCGTGGCCCGTGACCTGGACGACGTCGGGCAAGGCGACGAAAGCCGTCATGATGGGCGCGGGGTCGGCGGAGCTCACCAGGACGTCAATGTCCTTGATGGTTTCGCGCCGCCGCCGTAGACTGCCGCACAGTTCGAGACGTTGGACCCCTGGCGCTTTTCGCAGCGCCGCCATCAGAGTCATGGCGACAGGCAGCGCTTGATCGATGCGGACCCGGTTGCCGGTGAGCTGGATGAACTCGATGCCTTCGAGGATCTTCTCCTGCGTCTTGGCGCCGAAGCCTTTCAACTTGGCGACTTCGCCTCGTTCGCAGGCCGCCTTGAGCTTGTCGAGACTGTCGATGCCAAGGTCCTTCCACAGGGCCTTGACCTTCTTCGGCCCGAGTCCGCCGACCTTGAGCATGTCGAACAGACCCGAGGGCGTCTTCTTGCGCAGGTCTTCGTAGTACGGAAGACTGCCCGTCGTCACCAGCGTGGTGATCTTCTCCTTGAGCGAGTCGCCGATGCCGCGGACGTCGCCGAGCTTGTTCTGCGCGATGAGGTCCGTCAACTCGACGTCGAGTTGCTCGATGATGCGCGCGCCATTGTGATAGGTGTTGGTGCGAAAGGAGTTTTCGCCCTGAATCTCGAGAAGGGTGCCGATTTCGTCGAGAATGGCTGCGACCTGATGCTTGTCCATGATTGCTCTCCCGGGTGTTCCGAAATGATAATCCGGGAGAGAGAGGTTCGCAATCCTGGTAGGAAACAGTTGCCACTTGTGGCTTAGCGGGCAGACCGCTAAGCCGCAAGCGGCGGGGCAGTTCACGCTGCCTGAACAGCAGGGAGGCGGCGGGCCGGATGCAGCATCACTTCCAGTGCAGTGACGAGGCGGTCGGGGCCACGGCCATCGATCAACTGCCGGCCACAGCGCGACATTGCTTGACGCTCTGCCGGGTCCGCTAGCAGCGCCTGGACGGCCTGGCGAATCGTGCCGGCCGAGGCGGTGGCGTGCCAGCCGAGACAGATCGCCGCTCCCTCCTCTTCCAGCCGCTGAGCGGTCGGCCAGTGCCGCTCATCCTGGACGATGACCAACTGGGGAAGACCGACGCAGGCCAGTTCCAGAGACCAGGAGTCGCCAGCCGTCACCGCGAAATGCGAGCGCGTGAT
>JBBSDR010001316.1:0-2874 GCA_038240465.1 Gemmatales bacterium | reverse complement strand
AGCGAGCGACCGGAGTCTTCGCAGCGAGCGACCGGAGTCTTCGCAGCACTCCGGTCGCTCACGCTCCCGGCTCGCCAATCCAGCACAGGAGAACTAGCCGGGCGACTTCAGGTGTCGATATCCCAGACGACGATGCAGGCGCTGCCGCCCGCTGCCGCCCGCTGGCCATCGCGAGCAAACGTCAGACTCCAGACCGGACCGACGTTCCAGTTGTACGCCTTCAGCAACCTGCCCGTCTCCGCATCCCAGAAGCGCACCACTCCGTCATTGCTTGCCGTCGCGATCATCTGACCGTCCGGAGAGGATGTCAGCGCCGTCACCGTCTTGCTCTGGCCGCGCAGCGTTCCCAGGCGTTCGTTCCGCTCGACGTCCCAGAGCCGCACCAAGCCGTCGGGACTGGCCGTCACCAGGGTCCGCCCGCCGCGACAGAAGGTGAGGAAGTGGAGCTTGCGTTCGTGCGGAAAGACGCCGGTCTGCCGCATGCTCGATAGGTCCCACAGGTACGCCTTTTTATCCATGCCTCCAAAGACCAGCGAATCGCCATCGGGTGAGAAGGCGACGGCGAGCGCATGTCCTCCGCGACTCCCCAGCGACTGGCCAAAACCGGTCCCCTGCTGCCAGTGCCAGAGCGTGACGCCTGAGGAGGGCCGATAGTAGACCGGCAGATCCGAGCCGGTGCGAGAAATACCGGTGGCCGCAAGGTGGCGGCCATCCGGAGAGAAGGCCAGGCGCGGCGGCAGGTCGGGATGGGGGAGGACGGTGTCGATCAGGCGAGGCCAATCGCGCACCAGGTCCGAGACCAGGATTTGGCCGCGCCGATCGCTCCACGCCAGCGCCGGAGGACCCAGGGGCGTGAAGGCCAGGCAGCCGATGGAGGTTTCATGGTTGAAATGAGAGGCGATTTCACCCCGAAGCGGGTCCCACAACTCGACAAGCGCACTGCGCCGGCAGACAACGGCGAGCATCGTGCCATCGGGAGAAAAGGCGAGGTTGTGGACCGCCCCGTGAGAGGTGTACAGCAGGAGCATGCTCGTTTGCCTCGACCCTTGTATCCTCCGCCTCTCGACAGAGAGCCGGATTCACTGCGAGGTTCAGCATACAGCAGGGACCAGCCCCGAGCGCAAGCGAGGGGTTGCGCGAAGGCCCCTCTCGCTTGCGCTCGGGGGCTGGTCGTCGGCGTCCGGATCATTGCTTCTTCACCGCCACGGCCTTTGTCTCGCCCTGGGTGATGCGGTAGTAGCGATCCGCCTCAAGGCCCTCGAACGGCTGCTTGCTGCCGTCGGGCCAGTAAACCGTCAACAATCCCGGCTTCGTCTGCTTCTCCAGACCGAAGACATGTCGCGGATCGCGGGTCGAGGCGTAACTGCCGCCGCCCTTGCAGAAGCGCCACATCGTCCGGCCATCGACCGTCAGGCTCAGCCGGCCGCCGACGATGTCGCGGTTGTCCTTGCCCTTCAACTCGATCCCCAGCCAGTGATTGCCCGAGTCGGCGACGTTGCGAACGACCGCGACGTTGTCGTTGACGATGCTGACGACGAAATCGACCTTGCCGTCGTTGTCGAGATCGCCGAGGGCGACGCCGCGGCCCTGATGCTTCTCCTTGAAGAAGGGGCCGCCCCGGGCGTTGATCTGCTTGAACGTGCCGTTGCCCTGGTTCTGCAGCAGGACCGGACGCTGCTTCTTGGTTACCCCCTTGCTGGTCGGAAAGCGAATGACGTGGCCATTGACGATCAGCAAGTCCTCCCAGCCGTGATGGTCGAGATCGACGAACCCGACACCCCAGCCGACGTAAATCTGTCCGATCGCCGCGATGCCCGCAGGCGTCGAACGATGACTGAAGAAGAGCCGATCCACCGGATCGGTGCCGGGCTTCCAGTCATTGTGAAACAGGGCGTGCTTCTCCGACTCGTAGGTGGTCACCATGATCGATGGCAGGCCGATGCCGTCATAGTCGGCGACATCGACACCCATGTTGCCGTTCTGCAGTCCGCGATCGTCGCGCGCCGTGCCGGACTTCATGCCCCGCTCGACGAGCTTGATTTTTCCCAGCGTCGATTGATTGACGTAGAGGTAGTTGTCCACCGTGTCGTTGGTAACGAAGATGTCGGGCCGGCCGTCGAGGTTGAAGTCGGCCATGATGACGCCCAGGCCTTTATCGGAGTTCGGTCCCGCCGCCGCCAGGCCACAGTCCTTGCTGACGTCCGTGAAGGTGCCGTTGCGGTTGTTGAGGAAGACGCGATCGGGGAGGCCGTTGAAGTTCTTCGGCGGGCAAATGTCCGGAGTACGGCCATCGTACTGGCACGGCGGATGTTTCTTGAACGACCAGTCGGTGTAGTAGGAGATGAACAGGTCGGCATAGCCATCGCCGTCGAGGTCGCCCCAGGCGGAGCTGCTGCTCCATCCCTTGACGTTCAGGCCGGCCTT
This sequence comes from Gemmatales bacterium, assembly GCA_038240465.1. Lineage (GTDB taxonomy): Bacteria > Planctomycetota > Planctomycetia > Gemmatales > Gemmataceae > JBBRIK01. Next base: position 450 of record JBBSDR010001316.1, on the reverse strand, counting down.
TTCGGTGACGTCGACCAGGACGCGCTTGCTGGGGTCCTTCGGGTCGGCTTCGTTGTGGAACAGGATCAGGCGATCCCAGCCGGTGACGAGGACATCGGGCCAGCCGTCGTTGTCATAGTCGCACACGGCGGCACCGTGGCTGAAGGGCCAGGCCCCCTTGAACCGCAGCACCTGATCGGTGACGTCCATGAACGTGAAGTTGCCGAGGTTCTTGTAGAGCTTGCACGGATGGCCGAAGATGCCGCAATCCTTGACATCCTCGCGCGCTTTGGTTTTGCCGCCGGGAGGCTGGGGCTGGGGCAACTCGACTTTCTTCTCGAACCAGCCGCCCGCCGGAACGAAGATGTCGAGCAGGCCGTCGCCGTCGAAGTCGATCAGACCGATGCCGCCGCCCAGCGATTCGAGGATGGCCAGGTGATTGGCTTCCTCGCCATTGCGGTAAACGAACTT
>JBBSDR010001315.1:0-2877 GCA_038240465.1 Gemmatales bacterium | reverse complement strand
TGAGGGCTTCTATCGAGAAAGTGTCAAGCTCGAGGGGGCAACGCTGAAGATCGCGCTGCGAAAAATCTGAGGAGGGTTCACCGCTTGCGGCTTGGCGGACTGCCCGCTAAGCCGCAAGCGGCAACCCGTTCTTCCGCAGTCGATACTCACCCGAGCAACTGGTGCAGATGCAGATGGAAGGGGCCGAGCTTGCCGCCGTAGTTGCCGGCCGTGATCTTCAGCACACCCGGGCGGCATGCGGCCCGCACGCCGACCCGCGTCGCTTCCTCAACGCTGGCCAGATCGACGCCATCAATGACAATCTCGTACACCGCTCCGGCGCCCTCCGGCAAGTCGCTCTTCACCTGGTTGCGCAGGGTGGGACAGTACGCATCATTGGTGCTGGCCTTGAGCTTCTTGTACCGGCTGCCGACCTTGGAGCCGCTGCGGACGATGCCTCCCGGAAACGGCATGATGATGCCCGGAATCGCCCGCATGGCGCTGACGGCGGCTTCCGCGGCGGCCAGCGCTGATGTCTGACTGGCACCGACGATGAGGAAGTTGCCGCCGGCCACGCCCTTGACCGTGCCGAAGAAATCCTCGCAGACGAACTCGCCATCCATGACCGGCATGCGCCAGAATCGCCGGTCGCCGAGTTTCTTGCTGAATTGAAACGTGTCGCCGAAGAAGCGCAGGTTGCCGCCGATGCGGAGTTGCCTGGCCTTGTCGATCGGCAGGCCGTTGTAGCAGGCCGTCGTCGGACAGGTGAGGATGCACTGGCCGACGCGATTGATGACGGCTTTCTGAAGCGAATCGCGGCTGAAGGCGAAGAGGAGCAGGCTGACTCCCGGCCGGCCATCGGGCGTTTCCTCGGGAAGCAATTCGCGTTCGATGCCGGCTTCGGCGTCGCAGCCGATGACGGAGGCGGCGTAGCCCGTGGTGGTCTGGCCGGCGATGCGCGCCCAGGGGATTGTCTCGGCGGTGACGATGAGGCGACAGGCCGTCATCGGAAACGCCTCGGCAAAGGTGTCGTCCAGGGGAACGTCGTTGATGTGCATCACGCGGCGGGACCTGAGCGGAGGATAAAACAAGATCCCGGATTGCCGTCGTGGCTGGCGGTCTGACTCGCTGAGCCGCAACGGCAATCCGGGATGAGAGGCAATCGAAAGCCGAGGATCAGCGGCGTACGGCCTTGATGACGTCATCCTTGACCAGGACCGGACGATCCGCGACGGCGCTGTCCGTGGCGGGTTTCTGGCCGTAGGCCGAATAGAGGTACTTCGGCAGCTTGGCCGGAATCGACACGACACGGCCCTGAGCCGGATCGATGGCCGGCGCCTTCTGCGGCAGCGGCTCCAGGCCCGGCAGCGGCACCGGAGCGCCTGGACCGCCGTTGTACGGGAACGTTCCCTGCTCCTCCGGCGGCGGGGGTGGAACGCCGAATCCCTCGTCGGCCCTCCTCATCGGCGGCGGCGGCGCGGCACCCTGCGCAGGCGGATAGCCCACGCCGACGCTCCCGCTATAGACCGGCGTCGAGTTCAGGCTGATCGGGCAGTAGGAGTATGAGGGATAGTAGTAGTAGACCGGCGGAGCGGAGTAGTAGTAGGCCGGCTGGGAGTAGCCGTAGTACGACCGCGCGTAGTAGGGATAGCCGAAGCCGAAGCCGTAGCGCGGCCCATAGTAGGCATTCCGGTAGCCGCCGTGGTGGCCGCCGTAGTAGCCGCCCCGGTAACCGCCGTAGCCGCCCCGGTAGCCGGCGTAATGGCCTCCGCCGTAAGAGCCGCCGCGGTAGCCGGCGTAATGGCCTCCGCCGTAAGAGCCGCCACGGTAGCCGCCACGATAAGCGACCAGTTGCGTGTCCTCGTCCGTCCCGTCGGGCCGTTCGCTGGCGAACGCCGACGTATCGCCGAGGCGATAGATCTTCGCCCCAAGGTCCTGTGCCCGCGCCGACGTCATCCCGATTGCCAGGACGGCCAGCGCGGCCACTCCACTTTTCCAGAACATGGTCATGCTCTCCACTTGATGCAGTGCGAATACCTGAAACGCTTCGTCCTTGTTGATGGCGTCGTTCCGCTGGCATGCCATCCATTCATGATTGTAACGACGGTGAGGTAGACAAGTCAAATTGCACAAGATGGATTCGGCGAAGGGCCATTGCAATAGCGGCGAAACTTCATGGACACGACGGGAAAGCGTGCTATTCTCAGAGACTGAACGCGGGAGGCCCCCGCGGACCCAACAGCACAAGGAGACTCGACGATGCATCTGATGTCACGACGCCGGCTGCTCCAGTGGACCGGGGCGAGCGCTGTCTCGCTCCTGACGGTGCCGGCCTTCGCCCGAGAGGACAAAAAGGCCGAGGACAGGAAGTCCGGCTATCCCTTCGAGCTGCCGAAACTGCCGTACGAGACCGACGCCCTCGAGGCCGCCATCGACAAGACGACCATGGAGATCCACCACGATCGCCATCACAAGGCGTATGTCGATAACCTCAACAACGCGGTCAAGGATGTCCCCGAGCTGCAGAAGATGTCGCTGTTCGAGCTGGTCACCAGTCTCGACAAGGTCCCCGAGAAAATCCGCACAACGGTGCGGAACAACGCCGGCGGCCACCTCAACCACAGCTGGTTCTGGCTGATGATGTCCAAGGACGGCGGCGGCGAGCCGGACGGCGCACTCGGCAAGGCGATCGACAGTTCGTTCGACAGTTTCGCCAAGTTCCAGGAGGCGTTCAGCAAGGCGGCCCTGGGACGCTTCGGCAGCGGCTGGGCCTGGCTGGTCGTCAAGGACGGCAAGCTCGCGATCACCAGCACGGCGAACCAGGACAACCCGGTCATGAAGGAAGGTATGGGATCGCCCATTCTCGGACTCGACGTCTGGGAACACGCCTACTATCTG
>JBBSDR010001314.1:0-2877 GCA_038240465.1 Gemmatales bacterium | reverse complement strand
GTGGCGGGCTTACAGTACCCCTTCGTGCCTTTTCTGGCGTTCTCTTTCTCTGTGGCGCCCCCCCTTTGTTACAACAGAATGCTTTGGCCCGCGCGCCTGGGGCGAGCGCCCGCGCCCAAACGGCCCGACGGCGAATTGGATCCTCTTTCTTGCCGCTCGCGGCTTAGCGCGCTGCCCGCTAAGCCGCAAGCGGCAAGAAGTCGGTTCTCAACGCCTCCAGACGGCTTTTGCTGGTTTTCCACCGGGAACATCGTAAGAGAGACACGGGACGAACCCGCTACGCCGCGAATGGCGGCAGCATCAGGAGGCGTGAGACGCGTGGACGGTATCTTGCTGGCAGTCGCGGAAGAAGGTCCACACTGGGCCTTGAACGTGCTGCTGCTGCTGACCGTACCCGCGCTGGTGGCGATGAATGGCCTGTTCGTCGCCGCCGAGTTCGCCCTTGTCGCGGTCCGGCGCACGCGCATCGAGCAACTCATCAACCAGGGTGTCAAGGGAGCGATGGCGGTCGAGAAGGCCATCGCGGCACTCGACCGCTCCATCGCGGCGACGCAACTCGGCATCACGCTCGCGAGCATCGGCCTGGGTTTCGTCGGCGAGCCGGCCCTGGCGCGTCTGCTCATCCCCCTGTTCGACGCCATTCCCCTATCCTGGCAGTTCATCACGGCCCATACACTGTCCGTCACTTTCGCCTTCATGCTCATCACCTTCATGCACGTCGTCTTCGGTGAGTTGATCCCCAAGACGGTTACACTGCAGGTGCCGGAGCGGATGGCGCTGCTGCTGGCCAGGCCGCTACTGCTGTTCACGCGAGCGACCCGGCCCTTCACGATGCTGATGCACCTGACCGCGAACGCGATCCTGAGCCGCTGGGGCTTCAAGGCGGCCGGCGGCGAGGCGATGGTCCACTCCGTCGAGGAACTGCAACTGCTGATCGAGGACACCGAGGAAGCGGGCCTGATCGAGGAGGAGCAGGCCGACCTGGTGCAGAACGTCTTTCTGATGACGAGCAAGAAGGTGCGCGATTGCATGGTGCCGCGCGAGAAGATGGCGAGCCTGGAGGTGAACACGCCTCCCGAGCAGGTGCTGGAGATTGTGCGTTCGGGCGCTCACACACGTCTGCCGGTCTACGATGGCGACATCAACAACATCGTCGGCATCGTCAACACAAAGGACCTGTTCTACCTGTTCAGTTTGCGGGGCGTGGTTGTCTTGCAGGACGCGCTGTATCAGGCGGTGTTTCTGCCGTGGGACGAACCGGTGATAAACGGGCTGAGGCTGTTCAAGAAAACGCATCGTCACATGGCATTGGTGCGCGACGACAAGGACAACATCGTCGGTCTCATCACCCTGGAGGACGTGCTGGAGGAGATCGTCGGCGACATTGAGGACGAACACGATCGGCCGGTGCCGCGGGTAAAGCGTGTGGTGCGTCGTGTGGCGCCGCGCCCGGGGCCGAAACCGCCGGAGAAGAAGTGACCCCGGCGAGCGAGCGAAACGGTCGCTCCTTCTTGCAATCGAAATGTAAATACTGCAGTCGCGCAACTCTCTCAGTTTGCCTATCTCATCGCGTCATGGGTCCCGAGATGCTTTCTCGACCGTGGCATCGCGCGTGCATGATGTGCTAAGGGCTTACCGCTTCACTGGAATCGGTTGTCATTTCGACAGCGCCTTGCTGAGGAGTTTGTTCATGCGCGAGCGGATCTTGCGGACTGTCCTTCGTGCCGGTGTGATGTTGCTGTGCGCGACGTCTATCGTGATGGCCGCTCCCCCGGCTGCGCATCCGCTCGACGAGCCGTTGCGCTTGCTCGACCGCGCCCAGCAGGCCATGACGGCCGTGCAGGATTACTCCTGCACGCTCATCAAGCAGGAGCGCATCGCCGGGACGCTGACACCGGTCCACATCGTCAGCATGATGGTCCGCCAGCAGCCGTTCAGCGTCTACATGAAATGGCACCAGCCGAAGGCGTGCCTGGGTCAGGAGGCGTGTTACGTCGCCGGCAAGAACAACGGCATGATGCGGGCCAAGTCGGCGGGCCTGCTTGGCAGCGTTGGCTTCGTCTCGGTCGATCCGAACGATCCGCGCGCCAAGAAGACGAGCAATCACGCCATCAACGAGTGCGGGTTGAGCAACCTGCTGACGCGCTTCGGCGAGCGCTGGGCGAACGAGAAGAAGTTCAATCGTGTGACGGTGAAGACCGGCGAGTACGAGTACAACAAGCGCCGCTGCATCCGGGTCGAGACGGCCTACCCGATGAACGTGCCAGGCGAGCCGTATTCGCGCAGCGTGGTCTATTTCGACAAGGAAATCAGCGTGCCGATCCGCATCGAGGTCTACGACTGGCCGAAAGCCGGCGGCCCCGCGGGTGGGGAGTTGATTGAGACGTACAGTTACGTCAACCTGAAGCTGAACGCCAACCTGCCGGATGCGACGTTTAACAAGTGAATGAGGACGCTGCTTGCGGCTTGGTGGTGTCCTATTACCAGTGACCCTCCTCTTCTTTTTTCTATACCAACGGAAACTGTTCGGGACTCGTGCCACAGACCGATCAGGGGGCCGCGTGAGTGATAAGCTCATTGCGGCCTTTCTGCTTTCTGGGGTAGCACACTTCTCCGCATTGTGGAAGCATAAACGCACGCGACGAATCTATAAAGCTCGCCTAAAGGCGGCGGGCGGTATCCGGACCATTGCTCCGGCCCACAGGCTTGACGGGCGGTTGGCAACGAGGGAGGATACCCGAGGCACCCCGCCGGAAGTAAGATCGAACATACAAGCAGACGGCGGGGGCTCCACGGCCCCTGAGATGCCTTCTGCAGCCGGGGGGAGGACAATGCCGGGTCGTATCCGTTCACGCTGAAACCGACAGAATTATTCTC
>JBBSDR010001313.1:0-2881 GCA_038240465.1 Gemmatales bacterium | reverse complement strand
TTCCCACGCGGAGCGTGGGAACGAGGGGTATAAACCAGCCCGCCGGCGCGGGCTGATCGGGACTACCTACACGCAAGAGACGGCCACCACGATGATCTCGCAAGATGCCGATATCCCCAAGCCTCTGGGAATTGTTGACGAACTGCGCAAGATTCAGGAGCAAGTTGGCTGGCTTTCCCCGGCCGATATGCGCGCCCTGTCCGAGCGCTATGCAGCCCACGGCATTCGCGTTCCCTTACACCGCATCCACGAAGTGGCCAGCTTCTATCCGATGTATCGGCTCGAGAAGCCGCCCACGGTTGACGTGCGCATCTGCCGCGACATGGCCTGCCATCTCCACGGCGCCGCCGGCCTCATTCGCGGTCTCCAGGCGACATTCGCGAAAGAGATCGCCGACAATAAGGTTTTCATCGACGGCGTCTCATGCCTGGGCCAGTGTGACGGCGCGGTCGCCTGCATGATCAACGACCATCATTACTTCTTTCCCGTCACCGAGAAGGACCTCGTCGAGAAGATCGAGGCAGGCCTGGCCAGCCGCCACTTCCACGATCCGGTACTCGACAACTCGCCCGCCGGCTGGGACATCGACGTCTACAAGGGACAGCCGACCTATGACGCCGTGCAGCGTTTCTGCAAGGGCGAGTTGACGACGGAAGACGTCCTCAAGAAACTCGAGGCGTCCGGTCTGCGCGGCCTCGGCGGGGCCGGTTTCCCGACGTTCCGCAAGTGGGGAGCGGTTCGCGGTTGTCCCGGTCCGGCCAAGTTCGTCGTCTGCAACGCCGACGAATCGGAACCCGGCACGTTCAAGGACCGCGAGTTGCTCCGGCGAGCGCCGTGGCTGACTCTCGAGGGCATGATCCTCGCCGCTCTCGTCGTCGGCGCACGCCAGGGTTACCTCTACATCCGCCACGAGTATCCGCGCGAATCCGAGGCCTTCCAGCGCGCCATCGACGACGCCTATAATAAGTATCGTGTGCTGGGCAAAAACATCCTCGGCTCGCAGCACAGTTTCGACCTGCACCTGTACATCAGCCCGGGCGGCTACGTCCAGGGCGAGGAGAGCGCCCTGCTCGAAGCCATCGAGGACAAGCGCGGCGAACCCCGGAACAAACCGCCTTTCCCGGTCTACGAGGGACTGTTCGGCAAGCCGACCGTCATCAACAACGTCGAGACGCTGGCCTGGACGCCCGGCATCATAATGCATGGCGGCGAGTGGTACAAGAACGGCGGACTCAACGGCTACTTCGGCAGGCGCTTCGTCTCCATCTCCGGCGACGTCAAGAACCCAGGTGTCTTCGAGACGGGTTTCGGTCTGACGGTCCGCGACCTGGTGATGGGTCTTGCCGGCGGCATGCGCGGCAGCCAGAAGCTCCAGGCCATCGCGCCTTCCGGTCCCTCGGGCGGCTTTGTCCCGGCGGTGCTGAAGAAAGAGCGAATGTCGAAGGCCTTTCAGGACAAGTTCATGCAGGGCAAGGATACCTACGACATCCTCGATCTGCCGCTGGACAATGGCGTCCTGTCCCAGGCCGGCTCGATGCTCGGGGCGGCCTTCGTGGTCTACGGCGACGCCTGCGACATCGTCGAGTGCGCCCTGAACTGCGTCGAGTTTTTCCGCAACGAGTCGTGCGGCAAGTGCGTGCCGTGCCGGACCGGATCGCAGAAACTGGTGAGCATGATCGGCGAGCTGCTCAAGGGCCACTACAGCGGCTCGGCCGCGCAAGTCGCGGAAGGACGCAAGAAGCTGACGCTGATCAACGACCTGGCGGAAACGATGGTCATCACGTCGATCTGCGGCCTCGGCCAGGTGGCGTCGAACCCGATCGCCAGCGTCCTCCGTTTCTTCCCCGAGGAAGTGGATCGTTATCTGAAGTCCGCAAAATGATGAACGATGAACGATGAATGATGAATCGCGCCGGTTCATCATTCATCGTTCATCGTTCATCATTCATCATTCGAGAATACGCCATGAGCGAAATCCTGCAAAATGTTGCCTCGATCATCGTTGACGAGCGTCTCGTCGAAGATCCGGATATGGCCAAGCTCCTCAGCGAGGAGCCGGTGACCGTGTGGATCGACGACGTGCCGATCACGATCAAGCCGACGTCTCGGGCCGTCAATCCCCGGACCAAAAAACCCTTCGCCCGGCCGACGACGATTTACGACGCCGCGACTGAGTTGTACAAGGAGGGCAAGTTCCAGGACAAGGACGGCAAACCGGAACACCCGATCCCGATCCTGTGTCATCGCGAGCATCTGACGCCCGTCGCGGTCTGCCGCTTCTGCGTCGTTGATGTGTCCTATCGCGACGCCAAGGACCCGACCAAGCCCGTCACGTTCGCCGGCAAGCTGGCGCCGGCCTGCCATCGCAAGGTCGAGAACAACATGGTCGTTCAGACCTACAAGATGAGTGGGCGCGTCCGCAAATCGGTCGAGATCCTGACGCAACTCCTCCTGGCCGACCACGACGTTCCGCGTCAGGCCCACCTCGATTACGGCGATAACGAACTGCGCACCATCGCCAGGAACCTGAACCTCTCGACGCAGACGTCGGTGTTCCCGCGCACCGCCGTCCGGCCCAATCCTTACGACGAATCGTCGCTGGTCATTGCGGTCGATCACAACGCCTGCATCCTGTGCGACCGCTGCATTCGCGGCTGCGGCGAGATCCGCGATAACGAGATCATCGGCCGGATGGGCAAGGGCTACCGCGCCCGCATCGCCTTCGACCTCAACGATCCGATGGGCAAGTCCGATTGCGTTTCGTGCGGCGAGTGCATGATTTCTTGCCCTACCGGCGCGCTGACGAATAAGAGCATTGTCCAGACCGTGATTCCGGGCGGCGAACAGGTACAGGTGGACGACCTGCTGAAGCTGCCGTACT
>JBBSDR010001312.1:0-2882 GCA_038240465.1 Gemmatales bacterium | reverse complement strand
CGCCCTCGTTGGTGAAGTTGTAAGCGAGGGCCGGCTCCGTCAGCAGCGGCTTCGCAAGCTCCACTCCCATCAGCGACCATGTTCCCGAACTGATGTAGGCCCAACCGGGGGTTGCCCCCCCTGGCTCGCCCGATGCGGCAGGCACGGCCGCGACGGCGGAGCCGGTGTCGTGTGTCGCCGGGGCAATGACGGAGGCGACGTTGATGCCCGTCTCGGCGACGATGGCGCTGCGCAACGGTCCCAGCACCGTCCCCGGCTGCACGACCGTCCCCAGCAGCCGTGTCGAGATTCCGAATGCCTGCACCAGGCCATAGGCCCAGTTTCGCGTCGCCGGATCGATCATCTGGCTGGTGCTGGCATCGGTGTATTCGTTGGCCTTGATGCCGGTGAAGAGGAAGTTGAAGAAGTCCGGAATAAACAGCAGCGTCTCGGCGACGTCGAGCAGCGGCGAGCGATCGCGCGCAAGCGCGAGAAGCTGAAAGAGCGTGTTGAAGCGCATGAACTGCAAGCCGGTCTGGGCATAGATGTCGGCGCGCGGCACCTTCTGGAAGGCCAACTCCATGACGTTCTCAGTGTGCGGATCGCGATAGTGGCGCGGATTGCCGAGCAGTGTATTGCCCCGGCCGAGCAGGGCGAAATCGACGCCCCAGGTATCGACGCCGATGCCATCGACATGGCCGTACTGCCCGGCACACAGACGCAGCCCCTGGAGCATCTCGCTGTAGAGACGCAGGACGTCCCAGTGAAGGGTGTCGAGCGTCGGCACGGCGCCGTTGGGAAAGCGATGCACGACTTCGAGGCGGAGTTGCCGGCCATCGAACAGGCCGAGGATGCCGCGGCCGGATTCGGCGCCGAGATCGAAGGCGAGAAACTTCTTCGCTGCCGTCATGGAGAGGGACCCGTTGCGTGTCGTTGTGAGCAATCGCTCGTCAGTGTACAGTGAAGAGTGAATGGGGGCCAATTCTCATGCGTCCTATCTCCTTGCTCATTCTGTGCCTGCCGATGCTGCCGAACGAGGTGTCCGCGGCGTCGAAGCCGTTGCCGTTCTACCCTCTGCCGATCCCGTCCTGGTACACGGGACCGATCCATCCTTACGGCTGCTGCTATCCGTCCGGATCATTTCTGTATGGCCGCTCTCCCTGGCTGTCGTTCTACGATCCGCACGCCGAGGCAATCCGCCATCTGGGTCGCGGCCAGGAGATGCTCCAGCGCTATCAACTTGAGGATGCCGCCGGCGCTTTCGAGGATTCCCTGCGCCAGCAGAGCGATTTCGCCGAGTCGCACTTCTGGCTCGGCCACGTCTTGCAGGAACTCGCCGAACCCGGCCGCGCCATCGAGGAGTATCGTCGGGCGCTGCGATTCGGCTTTCGCGATCCCGCCGTTGCCCTGAACAACCTTGGCACTTCCCTGAGCGAGACAGGCCGTTGGAGCGAGGCGGTCGAGCAGTATCGGGCCGGGCTGAAATTGCAGCCGGACTTCGCGCTGGCGCGCGACAACCTCACCCAGGCGGAGCGTCGCGCCAGCCTGGCGAAGAAGCTCGACGCCGTCCTCGCCGGCAACGAGCAGCCTGGGGACGCAGCCGCGCGCGGGGCGCTGGCCGAGATCGCTCACATTCGCCGTCTCTATGCGACGGCGACACGTTTTTGGCTCGATGCTGTCGGTCGCGATGGTGGAGGGCGCTATCACGCGGCCGGCAGCGCCGCCCGCGCCGGCACCGGCCAGGGACTCGACGCGAAGAACGTCTCTGACGCGCAGCGCCAGCGCTGGCGGCAATCGAGCCTGGTCTGGATGCGCGAGGAACTGGCGGCTCTGAAGAAACAACTGGAGGCGGGCAAGGTCGAAATGGTACGGCAGGAACTGCGACACTGGCGTCGCAATCCGGACTTCGAGAAGGTGCGTCAGGCGCGTTCCCTGATCGAACTGGGACGCGAGGAACGCTCGTCGTGGTCGGAATTGTGGATCGCCGCCGGTCAGTTGCTTCACCGCGCCGATGCCTTGCCGGCGGGCCAGTGGAAGGTCGAGGGAGAGGAACTGGTGCAGCAGCAGAAAAGCGATCCGCCGGAAGTCGCGACCCTCTATCTCGGCGCCGCGAACTGGACCGACGTGACTGTCGAGGTAGAGGTTCGCGGCAGCGGCGAGTTCGGACTTTGTCTGCGCGCCGCCGATCCGGGTACGCAGATCGTTGTCGCGCTCGGCGGCTGGAATCGTTCGACGCACGGCATTCTCGCTCAGAAGGGCGGAGCGCCGTTGCTGCTGCTGGGGCAGACGGAGCGGTCGATGATCGCGGCGGATCGCTGGGTTCGTGTGCGGGCCGTGATTCGCGGCAACTCGATGAAGGTCGCGCTCGACGATCGCGAGTTGTTCGCGTTCCAGGTGGAGGGGTTCGCCCGCGGCAAGGTGGGACTGCGAACGGCCGGCGGCACGGCAAGGTTTCGCAACCTGACAATCACGCTTCCGGGAGAACAGAAGCCTCTCACGCTGAGAGACCTGTTTCCTTGAGAGCGGTTGCCGTGCGCAAAAAGCTGCACATCTCCTTGACAACGGGACTTCTGTCGAGTCTGTAAGTTGCTGGAGGGTGCAAGGCATGACCAGTACTTCAACAATTCGGGAGAAGGGAGAGAGAATGGCAGTTCAGGACGACGCTCGAGAAGATCTCATGCGAGAACTGTTCGGGTTGATCAAACCCGCTGGCTCAGGGCGCGGTGGCGTAGATGCGGTGCTATCGTTCTCGAATTCTGTCGAAATCGAGTTCGAGTTGAAATCGACCACGAAACGCGACGTTACGACGGCTCGCGATCTCGGCCCCGACCACCTCCAGAAGTGGAGCGGAAAGCACTGGTTGTTCGGGTTCTTCGACAGTTCGGGTAAGGTTTTGCAGAGAT
>JBBSDR010001311.1:0-2886 GCA_038240465.1 Gemmatales bacterium | reverse complement strand
CGCTGCGAAGACTCCGGTCGCTTACGCTCCCGGCTCGCCTCAGAGCTGCAGCTTCGAAGCGGCGGAATGAGCGAGCGGGGCCAGTCGAATGACGCGATCAATGCTTCTCGGGCTGCATCTTCTTTTCGGGCATGGGAGCGATGGGCAACTTCTCAGGGCCCGGGGCGGTCGGCATCGCGGGAGAGGGAGCCTCGATGATGCCGGTCGTCTCGCACGGCTTGACAGCACACGGCAACTCGCAGGTCTTGGCGGTGTTGCATGGCTCGTAACCGACCACGCACTTCGTCACGCACTCCTCGTGCGTCTTGACCTTGATCACGAGGTACTTCCGGGTGTGGACCTTGCCGCACTTGGCGCAGTTGCCGTTCGCGCAGCTATCGCAGGTGCCGGCGGTGTTGCACTCGGGCTGCTCGGCGCAGCCCTTCTTTTTCGGCCACTTGAACAGACCGCCGGTCAGAGAGCAGTGCGGGACGCAGAAATCCTCGCACCCCTGGCTGTCAACGACCTTGTTGACCTTCTTGACGTCGCTGATGGGCTGGCAAACTTTCTTCATCCCGCTGTCGCAGCAGGCGGGAGCGGCCGGCGCACAGCCGGCGGCACAGTCCCCGGCGTTCGCCGTCCGGGTGGCCGCCATCAGGCAGACCAGGGCGACGGCCGCAGCCGTCAGGATCAGTTTCCGAATCATGTCCTGTGAGTCCTTTCCTGTATTCGTTCTTCGTGAGGTTGATGTTCCGCGGTCTGGCACTCAGGCCCACCCATTGCAATGGGTGGGCCTGGGTGCTGGCACACTGGGTTAGAACAGGAACTGCGTCCGGATGCCGAAGCCATTGACGTCGCCGGAATACTGGCCGGTCTGGTGGTAGCGGTTGTCGTGGACGTAGTCGAACTGGATCTTCAGGTTGTTGTTCAGATACCAGTTCAGGCCCACCGTCTCGCCGTCCATGATGCCGCCCTGGATGGCGTTGTTATCGAGGTCCAGGTGCGAGTAGCGAGCGGCGATTTCCCAGGCACCCCGGGCGAAGATCCAGCGGTCGTCATCGCCCTTGACGAAGTAGAAGGGCGAGTTGGGCTGGGCGATGTACTGCGAGTTGAGGCGGCCCAGGCGGCGGTCATACTGCCTGTTCTCACCGGTCAAGAAGTAGGACACCGCGACATAACCGCCGTTGAAGCCGAGGCTGTGCTGGGCGGTATTGCGGCCGCGGACCGGGACGAAGGCGTCGTTGGCGAAGGCGAACGCATACTCTGCCTGGACCGACAGCGGTCCGAGGATGCCGAGGAGTTCCGTACCATACACCGTCGCCGAGTTGGCCTGGATTGGACCCGTGCTGACGAAGGCGTTGGAGTTGCCGGCGACCCCAGCGGTGCCGTAAGCATCGATTTCGTTGCCGGCGGCATCGAACAGTTCCGGACGGGCCGAGAACGTGACGGTGGGAGCGCCGGTCAGGCCGGCGCCGGGCTTCCGCGCCTCGCGGTAGGTGCCGGACGCACCCAGGTGGAGCAGGCAGCGGCCGTCGTTGGCGTAGTAGGGCAGGAAGGTCGCACGAGCGGTGTAGCCGTACTCGCCGTCGCCGAAGTCGTCGCCGTTGGAGCCTCGCTGCTGGCGATAGGCCATGGCCGAATAGGTCGCGTGCTGGTCCAGGAAGCTGTTGCCGAGCCAGACGCCCGTGCCGAAGTTCTGGTAGAATGCCTGCGTGTAGGCAGCCCGCTCCAGGAAGGTCATGACCTTGCTCGACGACACCATGTCGCCTTCGAGACCTTGTGGCACCTTGTTGTGGCCGATGCGGACCGAGCCGACGATCGGGATGTCCTTCACGCCAGCCCAGAATTCGTCCAGCCCGACGATGCCCTGCTGGACGGACTCGAGCGCGAGTTCGTAGTTGAACTCGCCGATCTGCCAGAAGGTGCCTTCCGCCTGCACGCGAACCCGGCGGAAGAAGATGCCGTCCTGCAGGTCGCCGATGCCGCCGGGCGCGGGGGTGGGCGCGCGGCGAATATCCTTGGACTGATCGAAATAGACATTGTCGAGCTGGAACCGGGTACCGATGTGGACGCTGAAGTCCTTGTTCGCCGTCTCGAACCGCAGACCGGCAACCGTGGGGTCCCAGCGCGCCTTCAGGTTGAGATCGCTGCCGACCCGGTAGCCTTCGTCCGCCAGTTCCTGCTGATGCGCCGCTTCCACCGCGGCTTTCTTCGCATCCTGCTCCGCCATGTAGCCCTGAACGAGGTCCTTGATCCGGGCGGAATCGCCACCCAGGGCCGCCGGTGTGACGACCGACCCCGCACCGGCCGGAATGGAATCCACCTCGACCAGCTTCATCAGCGACTTGTTCTGCTTCTCCAGGGCCTCGAGGCGCTGACGCAGTTCCTGAATCTCGTCCTTCTTCTCCTGGGCGTTTGCCCAGGGCATGCTGCCCGGATTTGCTCCGAACAGCACCAGCGCCGCGGCACCCGCCAGCCAGCGCTTCAGTTTCCGCATCCTACTGCTTACCATGAACGGACCTCCTGTCTGATCATTCCCGTGAGCCTGACACGTCGTTGAGTCTTTCCCATCTTCACTCTCTTCTCCAGACGACAAGACTGGAGTCGAATCCGCAGGCCGGGTCGCTTCTGTCGAGAGTGCGCGATGGCGATCAACGCATAACTTGGATCGGAAACGGACCGATTGGGGTTTGATGAAGAATGCGGTATTCAGCGAGATGAGAGAGAAGAGGCAGGTAGGGTTGCACCACTTTACCCGTGTGCAGCGGCGATAGCACAGGGGAGAAGGGCATTCGCCAGCCGGAAAGAGGGGACGATCGTTCCCTTCCTCATTCCATCTTCACATTTGGAATAGACAGACCTGAAAACGATGGAGCCGTGGTGGTCTGGAGAAGAAGTGGGGAATGT
>JBBSDR010001310.1:0-2892 GCA_038240465.1 Gemmatales bacterium | reverse complement strand
CGCACTGCCCGTTTTCGAGCAGTTGCCGCACTTGCCCGATGTCAATCACAACATCTCTTTTAACGTCCAATCCCCCCCTTCTGGCAAAGGTCAATTGGGTAAAATGGCTAGGCTGCGGACCAGTCCTCCCTCCCGACCGGAACAGGGCGCAGGAACCGCGCCGCCGTAAACGGCGCAAGATGCGGTGTCCCGTGTCGTTCCCATTTAATGCGACGTCAAGGCGCGCAAGTGGCCTCCGCGCGACGCATCTTCTCATTGCTTTCACAAGATACCTCACTCGCCTTGTCGGCCGGGTTGAGGCTGTCTCGGACGGCTGGTTCGAGTATGCTGAGAACTGTCCCCGGCGACGTGCCGGGGCGAGGAAGGAGTATCGACCATGGGACGTGACTTCCCAGGCGCCGCGGGCGACGCGGACTGGTATCGGGCCGGGCCGTTCAAACTGGCCTATGCGGGACTGGTGCTGACGCTTCTCGCCATCGGCTTCAGCTTCATTCCCGGTGAAATCGGCACATTTCTGAGTGTGCTGCTGATGGTCTCCGGCCTGCTCTGTGCCAGCGGCGCCGTCTGGTGGCGGCTGACGGACCCGGGCGCGGACAACTTCGAGGAGCGGTCGCAGACCGGCGTCCTCATCGCCCTGGCCAGCGGCAGCGTGCTGTTCGCCTTGCTCGGCATGAACAAGGAGTGGGACTCGCTTCAGGACTGGATGCTGGTCCTGTGGTGCGTCACCCTGGCCGCCGTCCCCGTGGTGCTGATGCCCCGCGCCGGCCGGCGCGCGGTTGTCAGTTGTCTGGTCCTGTTCCACTTCGGCGGCATCCTGACGGCAACGACGGCGGTCCCGCAACCCGGACAGGCCTCTCCCTGGATCCCGACGCTGGTCTGGAACAACGTCTATCGCAAGTACCTGACGTTCGCCTATCTCAACAACGCCTACCACTTCTATTCGCCCGAACCTGGCCCCGCGAGCCTGGTCTGGTTCCTGGTCGAGTTCGACAAGGGCGATCCCGAGTGGAAACGGCTGGGCCAGCGCGACGAGGTGCCGACCCGCCAGCAGTACCAGCGGCTGCTGTCATTGACGGAGAGCGTCAATCAGTATCGGCCTGTACCCTATACCAAGATGCAGGCCCTGTACGAGCGGCGCGGCAGCGCCGGAAACCTCTTCCGCGCGGGCCGAATTCCTGTCAACGACTCGCTCACTCTCGACCAGCAATTCCGCGAGCCGACGGACCTCGCGAAGAAGTATCTGGAATCGTACGCCCGCTACGTCTGCCGGACGACGGAGAGCAGCACGAACCCGGAGGCGAAGGTCAAGAGCGTCAAAATTTACCGCCTGACCCATCAACTGATCTCGGCGCCGCAACTGGACAGCGGTGTGAGTCCCACGGACCCGACGCTGTTTTTGGCCTACTTCTTCGGTGAGTATGAGTACCTCCCCGACGGCAAGGTGGAGCTGAAGGTCAACGGTTTTGGTGAAAAGGACAAGCCGCTGGTCTGGAACGAAATGGCCGACAATGGCGCCTGGGTCCAAAGAGTCGAGAAATTCCGCGATCCCTTCCTGTACTGGATGCTGCCGATCGTCCGTGTCCCCAAAGACACGAATTCTCCGTCAACCAACATCAAGGACTACCGCCTGCTCGACACGCTGTCGATCCATGCGGGCGTGACGATCAAGTGGGACGTGGACTGAAGGTCTGCCGGGCTGGCCCGACGGCCTGCGCTTCGGGCCGGTTTCTGTCCGAGGAATCCAAGATCATGGATCGAACGATGAGAACAACCCATCATCCTGAACTGTCTCTGGAGCCGCACGATTCCGGCGGCAGCGGTCTGAAAGCCATGCTGCGCGGCTGGGATCGCTTCTGGTTCCGTCCTGCCGACCCGCTGCCGCTGGGCGTCATCCGCATCTTCACCGGCATCGTCATCCTGTACATGCATCTCATCTACAGTCTCGACCTGCTCGCGCTGGTCGGACCGGATGGCTGGCTCAGCCAGGATTCCGCCACTTCTGCGGTGGAATACTTCCGCAAGGACCTTGTCTGGTATAAATCGCCGATGGATTGGTCCGCCTACAGCAGCGAGGAGCTATCAAAAGGCCAGCCGATCTGGTCGGTCTTCTTCCATTTGACGGCCCCTGGCTGGATCATCGCCACCCACGTCGCTTTCCTGGTCGTGATGTTCCTGTTCACGATCGGCTTCGCGACGCGCTTGACCTCCGTCCTGACCTGGTTCGCTCTCCTCAGTTACATCCAGCGCCTGCCGGTGTTCCTGTATGGCGTCGATACCATCGCGAACCTGCTGGTGATCTACCTGATGATCGGCCCGAGCGGCGCGACGCTGTCGGTCGATCGGCTGCTGGCGCGCTGGTGGGCGCGAAGGAAGGGGGAGCCGGAACCGGAAGTGAAGCCGATTGTCTCGGCGAACTTCGCCCTGCGGCTGATGCAGATCCATTTTTGCATCATGTACCTGGCCTCCGGGCTGTCGAAACTGCAAGGCCCCGCGTGGTGGAACGGCAGCGCTGTCTGGGGGACGATGGCCAACTACCGGTTCGCCCCGATGAACTGGCCGATCTACGTCGATATGCTTCGGCTTCTCGCCTCGTCGCGTTTCCTCTGGGAACTGATCATGGCGATCGGCACTTACGGGACGCTCTTCCTCGAAATCAGTTTCCCGTTCCTGATCTGGCGGCCCAGGCTCCGCTGGCTGATGATCTGCGGCTCGGTGCTAATGCACACTGGCATCGGCCTGATCATGGGCTTGACGACGTTCAGTCTGCTGATGCTGTGTCTGGTGCTGGCATTCGTGCCGGCCGCGACGCATCATGCGTTCGTGGCGGCGATGCGACAGCAAGGGTTGAAGTTCCGCGACGCCCTGCGTGGCAAGAACCCGCCGGCGCCTACT
>JBBSDR010001309.1:0-2892 GCA_038240465.1 Gemmatales bacterium | reverse complement strand
GGTTCGTCGTCAGCGCACGACGACCCGATGGTCGTTGCACCTTTACTCTGGTTGAAGAGTCTCCCGATCAAACAGGGTAGGTTCGTTGGATTGGTGTTTGCCGTTCAGGTTCCGATCAATCGGCCGCTCCTGGCTCCGCAGGTCAGCCGCGAAAGCCTCCTCCTCATAGCCAAGCCGATCTTCCATCTCCTGGAGATGATGCTCTTCCGGGTAAATCTTCGCCAGGCTCCGATCCGTTGGCTTATCACCGACCTGCATGTCGAAGCGGAAGGCGGCGACCGGCTTTCCGGTTCGCTCGCAATAGTCGCGCAGAGTTTTCAGGTTCGGAAAGGAGCCGAGGTCGTCGGGTTGGCCTTTCAAGCGACGCAGGGCGACCGTGTGATAGTTCGGGTCGAGTTCGGCCCCGATAAAGTGGCGGCCATGGTCCCGAGCGACAACAGCCACCGTCCCCGTACCCATGTAGGGATCGAAGACGACCTGCCCCGGTTCGGTCGTCGCCAGGACGATTCGAGCGATCATATCCTCGGGAAACTGACAGGGATGGATCGTCTGTTCCTCGTGGTTGTGCTTCACATTGCGGAAGAGCCAAATATCCCCGGGATTCTTGCCGTCGGGATGGCAGGACAGTTCACCTTTCTTTTCGCCCCGGTGGTACTTCTTATTCTGATACTTCTGAGGGACTCGGAGTGCATCAAGATTGAAGGTATACTTATTCGACTTCGTGAACCAGAGGATTGTCTCATAGCGGCAGGAGAATTTTTTCGAGGCGTGCAGGCCGTGCTGTCTGGCCCAGACAATGCGATTGCGGGGAATCAAGCCGAAAGATTCGAGCATCGGAAAGAATCTGATGTCCAGAGGGATGTGCATCCCCTTTTCAGAAAACGTCCCCACTTGCCAGAAGAGGGAACCGGTTTGCTTGAGGATGCGGTTGCACTCCCGCAAGACTTCGCGCTGTTCCTCCAGGTAGATTTCGAGCGCCCGCCTGGCCTCGTATTCTTTGCCAAGGTTGTAGGGGGGAGAAGAGACAATCAGATCAACACACTCGTTCGGCAGTGTGTTGAGTATCGCCGTGCAATCGCCAAGGTGAATCGTGTCGAGTGAGAGCTTCATTCGCATTCTTCCTTATTCAGCAATGCGCACCGACAGCCGTTTCGATACTTTTGTGCAGTCTTAGACAGAATAACCCAAAACGGGTTCTAGTCAACCCCTGTCAACTCCTGCTTAAGAATCGGCAGATCGAGGAGCGATAGCCGAGGACCATCGGGCTCAGCACTCGCAGTGTGGGTTGTATGTGTCGCAACCAGGAGTGCTGAGGCAGCCGAGCATCTCGAAGCGCCAGCAAGGAAAAGGAATTATTCCTTGCTGGCGCTTTGAGCCAGCGGCGGTCACTTCTTGCCGATGCAGACGAGCGACGAGCGCGTGCGAATGTAGAGCTTGCCGTCGGCCACCGCGGGCGAGGCGCTGATGGCATCGCCGACGTCGTTCGTTGCCAGCAACTCGAACTTCGGACCTGCCGTGAAGACGTACACCTTGCCACCGTTGTCAAAGGCGTACACCTTGCCATCGATCAGGACCGGTGAGGCCGTCACCTTGCCGCCGAGACGCTCACGCCAGATTTCCTTGCCGTCCTTCACGGTCATGCAAGCCGCATAGCCATCATCGTTGACGTAGAACAGGTATTCGCCCAGGGCCACCACACCCGGGACATAGGGAGTGTAGCGCTGTTTCTTGATCTGCCAGATAGGGTCGGACGATTCGCCGTTGCCCTCGGTGCCGGGCTTGACCGCGATCATGTGGCGGCCGCCGCTGCCGTCGCCGCTCAGCGCGATCACAATGCCGTTCGTCAGGATCGGCGAGGCGACCGTCCGCATCCGCTGGCCGGTGAACTTCCAGTCGAAGTTCCAGTTCACCTTGCCGTCCTCGGGCGAATACGAGGTGATGCCGGGCGTCGTCAGGACGATCAACTCCTTCTTGCCGCCGGTCTCCTGCATGAAGGGCGACGAATAACAGGCCCGCACTGCCTCGCGCGTCTTCTCCCAGATCAGCTTGCCGGTTTTGGCGTCGAGGCAGGCCAGGATCGAGGCGCGGGCCTTGTTCTTTGCCTTCTCCATGTCCTGGTCGTGGATGAAATACACCTTGCCGTCGTAGACAACCGGCGAGCAGCCGGGTCCGTGCTGGCTGGAGAAACTGCCGAAGCCGGACTTCCACAGTTCCTTGCCGCTGAAGTCGTAAGCGTACAGCGTCACGTCCTTGCCGTTCCAAAAAGCACAGAAGACACGCTCGCCGTCGGCTGCCGGAGTCGAGGAGGCCAGACTGTTCAGATTGTGGATGTGGGCCGTCTGGGCGGGGACGGTCTTCGTCCACACCGTCTTGCCGGAGGTTGCATCGAGACACAGCAGCATCCGCTCCTTGGCGTCCTCGGTCGAGGTGTGGACGAAAACTCGGCCATTGCTGACGATGGGCGACGAATGGCCCTGGCCGGGGAGAGCGACCTTGAAGAGGATGTTCTTGTCCTTGTCGCTCCACTTGACGGGGACGCCCTTGTCCTGGCTGACGCCGGTGCCATTGGGACCCTGGAAGCGCGGCCAGTCGCCGGCACGCCCCGAGACAGCGAGGGACAGGGTCGCCGCGCATACCAATCCGAGACGAGCAAGTTTGCGGATGTTCACGATCACTGCGTTCTCCCGATGCAAAGGCGGGCAGGTCAGTCGGGAAGGGGCGGTCTCATGAAGCTATAAAAGCAGCCGGACCGAATTCAACAGTCTACTATTCATGTTTACGTATCGCGCTCCCGAGAAGAACGCAAACCGTAATCGAGCCGAAAGGTCAGGTATGAACCGTCCGCTGATACTGATCGTCCTCGCCCAGTTGTTCGGCACCTCGCTCTGGTTC
>JBBSDR010001308.1:0-2898 GCA_038240465.1 Gemmatales bacterium | reverse complement strand
GCAACCCACTCGCTTGCGCTCGGGGCTGGTCCGTTTTGAAACAACTTCTCAACGAGAATACTTCCCGGGAGAGCTTTGCGTTTCGCGCTTCTCAGGGGGTGCCATGAATCTCCGCGTACTGGCGCAGGACGTCGCTCGTGGCGTGATAGATGCGCGGCGAACCTTTCGAGCCGCTGCCGCGCGGCGGATAGCCCGGAGAGGGAGGCGTCTCGGCCACAAGATAAGTTTGCCCATTCGTCGTGGCTCGCAACGGCAGGAGGTAGAGTCCCGGCCCCGTCCAGTCGAGCGGCACGTCGTCGGCGTCCTCTCCTTCACGCGGCAACCGCTTGCACTCGGCCAGGTTGCCCACGCGCAGGGATGCTCCGGAAACCACCGCTGCGTCCCTGGCCGCGCCGGCGAGGACTTCCTTGACGACGATGGGCTGGTCGAGCGCGGCCACCTCGGCGACGACGTCCATCTCCGAGACGAGCAACTGCGGACGCGACAGAACGGTCTGCTTGGTCGTCGCCGCCATCCAGCCCAGCCAGCCGATCCAGCCGGCGAACAGACAGCACGGCAGGACAAAGCGGACGACAGGAGGAATTCGCATCCACTCACTCCGTCTCGCGAACGGGAATGCAGTAACCTTCGACGAGGACCTCGTCGAGATCGTAGACGTCGGCGAAGTCGGCCAGGTTGTCCCGGTCGGTCTTGCTCATCAGTCCCGACTCGATGAGGTTGAAGACAATGTGGCCAACATCGACGGTCCGGTTGATGCCCCACAGGCGAAAGACCGTGCGCGCCATCAGGCCGAACTCGCGCAGCGCCAGGTCGCGGACCCCGGCGAGCAGTTCGGGACCGCTGACGTGATGACTCGGTTCATCGTCCTCGTCATTCTCATCGGACGGCCGGCCGAGCATCTTCTGGATATGCGCCAGGGCGGCAAAGACGAACTCATACGCTTCATAAGCGTAGCGCGGATCGTGCTTGACGACTTCTTCCAGACAGGGAATATGACTCATTCTTGTGTTTTCCTCGATCCCTTATCCATTGTCGAATTTCCGTTGCCGACATGCGGCTGGCAACGGACAGACCACGGACAGCGGGCTATTTCCCAAGACGCGTGAGAATTTCCTCAACGGCAACAGGCAGGCGCCGGCCATCCTCGAACTCGATCAGAAGACGGCGGGCGAGGATCTCCTGGGCCAGGATCCGTCCTTGTCCCTTGGCGGTGACGACCCGGCTGCCGACGGGAGGCAGTTCCGCCTGGAACTCCTCATAGACGTCCTGCTCGAAACGCAGGCAGCACTTGAGCCGGCCGCAGCGGCCGGAGATTTTCGATGGATCCAGTGTCGATTTCTGCAGCTTGGCCATCCGCATCGACACGGGCGGCATCTTTGCCATGTGCGTATTGCAGCAGACCGGCTTGCCGCAATCGCCGTAGTCCGCGAGCAGCTTGGCCTCGTCGCGAACGCCGATCTGCCGCATCTCGATCCGCGTCTGGAATGTCCGTGCCAGGTCCTTAACTAGATCGCGGAAATCGACGCGCTTCTCGGCCAGGAAGTAGAAAACGAGGCGCTCGCCGCCGAACAGGTGTTCGACGTCCACCAGTTCCATCTGAAGACGCCGGTTCTCGACGAGTTGCGAACACGTCTCCAGTTCGCGGCGTTCGCTTTCCTTCAGACGCGCGAGGGTGGCGCAGTCGTCGCCGGACATGTGACGGACGATTTGACCGGAAGTGGGATCGGTGAGCAGGGCGACCGCTTGAGGGCTGGCTTCCCCGATCACGTCGCCGCACTCGAGGCCGCGCTCGGTGCGAATGAGGACGCGGTCGCCGCGCTTGAAGGTTGGCCCTTCGGGGGTGTCAAATGTGCCGAGGACGCGCATGGCGCCATGACGCACGAGGAGCGAGGTCGTCATGGTGTCCGTGGTCCTCCCTTTGCTTGCGAGTCGCAGACTTATATCTCCCCATTGTAAAGCATCCGGCGCGGAAAGGAAGATCATCCGACATTCGAGACGACCGAAGGGTCTGGTAGAATGGCGCGCATGGACGAGAAACTGACCGGCATCGTCGAGCGCGTCACCTTTCACAACCCGGAAAGCGGTTTCGCCGTCCTGCGCATCCAGGCGCCGGGGCGGCGCGGTCTGGTGACCGTCGTCGGCACGCTGCCGAGCATCGTTGCCGGCGAGCAAGTCGAGGCCGTCGGGACCTGGGTGCAGGATCGCGAACACGGCCAGCAGTTCAAGGCCAGCGAGTTGAAGACAACGCCGCCGCACACGCTTGCCGGCATCGAGAAGTATCTCGGTTCCGGACTCATCAAGGGCATCGGTCCCCATTTCGCGAAGAGAATCGTTCAGGCATTCGGCGAACGCACGCTGGAAGTCATCGACGAAAGTCCATCGTTTCTCAAGGAGGTCAAGGGCATCGGTCCGCGCCGCATCCAGCGCATCCGCGAGAGTTGGCAGGAGCAGAAGGCGGTGCGGCACATCATGGTCTTCTTGCAGTCCAACGGCATCGGCACGGCGCGGGCGGTGCGCATCTACAAGACGTATGGCGACCAGGCCGTCGAAATTGTCAGGGCCAATCCCTATCGGCTGGCGGCAGACGTATGGGGCTTCGGCTTTGAGACAGCCGATGCTCTGGCGCGCCGCCTCGGCATGCCGGCCGATTCGCCCGATCGCGCCCGGGCGGCGCTGCGCTGGGTGCTGCAAAAGTTGAGCGACGAGGGCGGCCACGTCGGATTTTCCGAGATGGGCGTGGTGCAGCAGACGGCCGACCTGACGAGCATTCCTGACGATATCGTCCGCGACGCGGTTGAACTGGAAAAGACTGAGGGGAACGTCGTTCGTGAACCCTTCTCAAATCCGAAATCCGAAATCCGAAATCCGAAATCCGAAAGAAGAGAAGAGGACTCTGTT
>JBBSDR010001307.1:0-2904 GCA_038240465.1 Gemmatales bacterium | reverse complement strand
CGCGGCGGCGGCGACCATCAGCAGTTGGGGTTATCCGCTGCAAGCGCAAACGATGGTGGATCTGGCGCACGCCGTTGGTGAGCAGACCCTGCTGAATCGCGCGGGCGGGGCGCCATCGCTGGCCGTAGGCATGGCACAAATTTTCTCGAGCACCATTGGCGGGCCGCGGCTGCTCAGCATCTGGTATCACTTCGCGATCATGTTCGAGGCGCTGTTCATCCTGACGACGATCGACACTGGCACGCGCATCGCCCGCTTCCTGTTGCAGGAGGCGGCCGGCAAGATCAATCCGCGCTACGGCAAGACCGACTGGCTTCCCGGCGCCGTGATCTCGACGGCGCTTGTGACGTTCGGCTGGGGGGCGCTGATCTGGACGAGTTCGATCGACACCATCTGGCCGATGTTCGGCATCGCCAACCAACTGCTGGCGGCGATCGCCCTGTGTCTGGTGACGACGTTGCTGATCAACAGCGGCAAGGCGCGGTATGCCTGGGTGACGCTGGCGCCGATGGCCTGGGTCATCACGACGACGATGACGGCGGGCGTGCAGCTGGTGACCGAGCGCTTTCCGATGATGATTCGCCAGGGCAAGGAGTTGTCGGGCTATCTGAACATCATCTTCACGGTCTTCGTGATGGCGTGTGTGCTGACGCTGCTTCTGCTGGCCGTTTCGCGCTGGCTGTATGTCCTGCGAACGGGTAAATCATACCACGAGTGAGGATCCTCGCTTGATCGGCGTATCACGGGTGATACGATTATTGAGGAGGAGATGGACCCGTGAATGACAATGAACTGCGCCTATTTCTGCAGGGCCTCAACAGGCGGCGTAAAGAACTCCGCATGTCGCTTGAGGTTGTGGTGAAGAAGACCCATCTGCCGCGCGCGACTGTTTGCCGGCTCCTCAGAGGCGACCTTCGAGCGGCCAACCTCTCGCGAGTAGCCAAACTGGCGAAGGTTTTGGGGGTCGTGCTGGAATTCACTCCTGTGCCGGTGCCGGACTTTGTACGCTCTCAGGCGGAGCAGAAGGCCCGGGAACTCGTGAGCATGGTCCAGGGGACAATGGCCCTTGAATCGCAAGGATTGGAAAAAGACGTTCTCGACCAGATGGTGCGCGACTCGACGGAGCGGCTTCTGTCCCGGCCTCGAAAGGAATTGTGGGTGGACTGATGTCCTTTTTCGACCCGCTCCCCGGTGAAACCCCCATTGACGATATCTCCGGGTTGAAGCACAAGGGCATCACTCTGCGCAAGGAGTTGAGCGTCCTTGAAGGGGCAAACATCCTCAAGGCTGCGGAAATCTACCTGTTCGGCATCCTGACGCCCGAGAAAGCTCCCTTCGACTACACCTGGGCGCTCCAGCTTCATCGAGAGATGTTTGGAGAAGTCTGGGCGTGGGCAGGTATTCCGAGGGGGTATGAAACGAACATCGGTATTCCCCCGAGACAAATCGCGGAGAAACTCTACGACCTGTTCCAGCGACTGCCCTACTGGGCAGACGCGGACTGGGTCACGCAGGCCGCCATGCTCCATCATGAGGCGGTCTCCATTCATCCCTTCCCGAATGGGAACGGTCGCTGGTCCCGCATGCTCGCCAACATCTGGTTGAGGCTCAATGGCCAACCGTGGACAAGGTGGCCGGAAGAGGCAGTCGGCGAGGCGAGCGTGATCCGGACGGAGTACCTGACCGCCATCCGGGCTGCTGACGGTGGGGAATACGGTCCTCTCGTCGGACTCCATCAACGCTTCTCTGTCCCGGCCTCCTGACGGCGATTGCGGCTCCCATTGCGCAGTTTTTCCTTGCTCTGCTGCCGGCGCTCCTTACAGTGAGTTCCATGAGCGCCACTCCGACCTCTCCCGCCGCGCCGACGCGCGTTCGCTACGGCGTACTGGGCTTTGCCTGTTCGCTGTCGATGATTACCTATCTCGACCGCGTTTGCTTCGGCAAGGCGGTGCCGGAGATCGCCCACGAGTTGGGCTACAACGGCGCGGCAGACCTCTGGCCGGCCATCACGGCCTTCGCCCTGGCCTACGCCATCTTCGAGGTCCCCAGCGGTTGGCTCGGCGACGTCTATGGTCCCAAGCGAACCATCATCCGCATCGTCCTCTGGTGGTCGGTCTTCACCGCCCTGACCGGAACGGTGACGGCGGCGCTGGGCGGTCTGGTCATGCTGGTCGCCATCCGCTTTCTCTTCGGCATGGGCGAGGCGGGCGCCTATCCCAACATCACCCGCGCTCTGCACAACTGGTATCCATCCACCAAGCGCGGCTTCGCCCAGGGTACGGTCTGGATGGCTGGCCGATTTATGGGCGGCATGACGCCGCTCATCTGGCTGCTCGTGACCGGCGTCCTCGGCCTCAACTGGCGCTTCGCCTTCTACCTGTTCGGCACACTTGGCGTCATCTGGTCGGTAGCCTTCTGGTACTGGTTCCGCGATCGGCCGCGCGAGCATCCGCGCGTGAACTCCGCCGAGGTTGAGTTGATCGAAGCCGGCCGGCTTGACATCGGTCATGCCCATGCCGGCGTCCCCTGGAAAAAGTTGCTTTCAAGCACCAATCTCTGGTGCCTGTGCCTGATGTATTTCTGTGCCGCCTACGGCTGGTACTTCAACATCACCTATCTGCCCGAATTCCTCGAAACGCAGTACGAGGTCCCCAAAAACGACCTGCTCGGCCAGATCTACGCGGGCGGCCCGCTGCTGTTTGGCGCCGCGACGTGCCTGATCGGCGGGGTGCTGTCCGATTGGTTCATCCGGCGGACGGGCAATCGCAAGTGGGGCCGGCGTCTGTTCGGCGTCGTCGGCCACAGCCTGTGCGCGGTCAGCTACGGCATCTGCGTGCTGAAGCCTTCGCTTTTCTGGTTCTTCATGTCCATTTCGTTCGCCGCTTTCTGGAACGACCTGACGAT
>JBBSDR010001306.1:0-2906 GCA_038240465.1 Gemmatales bacterium | reverse complement strand
TGGGCGCCGGCGCGCCCCACTCTCGCTGTCCTTACCGACCTCCCCTCACTGGATGAGTACGAAGTTCGCGTATTCGACAGGAAGCGGAACTGTCGCCTTGTGGCCGCGATCGAGATTATCAGCCCGGCGAACAAGGACCGGCCCGAACACCGCCGTGCGTTTGTCGCCAAGTGCGCCGCCCTCCTCCAGGAGCGCGTATCCGTCACGATTATCGACCTGGTCACCACACGCAACTTCAACCTTTACCGCGAACTGCTGGAGGTGATCGGCCAGACAGATCCGTCCCTTGGAGTCGAACCGCCGTCGCTTTACGCCGTGACCTGCCGCGCCCGGAAGCGGGAGGACGCCTGGTTGCTGGAAACCTGGTTGCAAGGACTCACCATCGGGCAGCCGCTGCCGACGCTGCCCCTTTGGCTCGCCGACAACCTGGCCGTGCCGCTCGACCTTGAAGAGTGCTACGAGGATACCTGCCGCGTCCTCCGCCTCCCCTGACGTCTCGGAAAAGGCGGGCCGCTTGCTGGTATTGAGAACGAGGAATAAGTGAGATTAGTCGGAATTCGTGTCGTGTTGTTGAGCCACCTCTCGCTTAGAATATAGAGGCAAGGGGCAGGCTGACAATACTCGCGGGTGTTCGCCGGGTCTGGTGTTCGGCTTCCCTTGGCCTCCATTCCAGGGAGATATCGCTTCATGACTCCACGCATCATCGCCAGCGCCGCACTCGCCGCGCTCCTGTTCGGCGGCAACTTGCTGGCCTGGGACCCCCTGCGATCCGGCCCTCCGGTCGGGTCCGACAACGACCGCAGCGGCTTCCGGCCGGCGTTCGTGGCCGGCCCCAGCAGCGGCCAAAGACTGTGTCCGGTCTGAAACGGCAAGTATGACCTGGCTGCTCTGATCTTCGTCCGCGAGACGAGCAGTCCCTTGACCGGTCTGGTCAAGAAAATGGATCGGCAGTTGCAAGCGGTGACCGCCAAGACGCCGCGTGCTCCGGGAGTCTTCGTCATTTTCGACAGCAACGCCGCTGGCCTGGACGGACGGCTCCGCGAGATGGCCGACAAGGAAGCGATGCAGCGCGTCTCCCTGTGCATCGGCGCTCCGCCCGGGGACTACGGGGTGGCTGGGGAAGCCGATGTGACGGTAGTGATTTATAACGTCGCGCGGCGCGGCCAGCAAAAAGTGATGGCCAACTTCGCCCTGCGGAAGAGCGACCTGGATGAGGCGAAGGTCAACGCCATCGTCAAAGCGCTGGCTGACGTGTTGCCCAAATGACCGGCGGTCTTTTCTGGAGTCGAGCGACAGTCTTTCGTCAATTCCTCCCGCTCACGGTGCAGTTCCTCGTGCGGTTGCTGCACCGTGAGGCCGTTCCGATCCTCATTCACCGAGAACACTTTCCAGGCGAGCGGGGTCAGTAATGACACCGGTATTCGCGTCTCACCGGGGTCTCGCCTCATCTTCATGCCGTTCGTTTCCAGCAACATTCTCCGCCGGTTCGTGGTCCTTGTGGAGCGCCATGACGCGGACGGGCGAATCCTCCGAATCGAGTGTTGACTGTCAGTCAAGAGCGGGTTATCTTGAGGGACGGGGCGCGAGGAGCCAATGGAGCGGCAGCGTGGCGAAGAAACGGTTGCTGGAGTGTTCGTTTTTGATTCCGATCCGGCGGGACAAGAACCTGTCGGACGGAAAGGTGCATCGGACGACCACCTGGACCTGGCTCGAACAGGAGTTGGGAGTCTTTGGCGGCGCGACGCGAGCGCCGGATCACACGGGTTGGTATCTTGACCCAGACACCAGAGAGCGTGTGACCGATCGATCGCGCAAGTACATTGTGGCGTTGCCGCGTGCGCGGGTCGAATCGCTCCGGAATATCCTCGGTGAAGCGTGCGACCGATTCGCCCAGAAGTGCATCTACCTGAGTGTTGCCGGTTATGTGGAGTTCGTGGAGGGGGCGCGCCATGAAGAGGACTGATATCTACGTCGATCTGGATGGGCAGAAAATCAGCCTGGTGCATCTGGACGCCGAGGAGCGAAAACTCCTGGGCCGTATCCTGCGGCGAGCCCGAACCAATCCAGACTGGGATGCCTTTGACAACTGGTGGACTGTGGCCGTACCAGCCTTCTACCAGGCGCGGGGGTTTCCCCGGAAAGCGGTGCCTCGAACGATTCCCTGGGAAATTGCCCAGGACCAGAGCAGCCGGATCGCAGTGTCGGCCGGTCTGGCAAGGCTGGGCGACTGGCGTGATGATCTCGAGGACTTGATCCGCGAGCAATATCCGACGCGCATGGCGTTCTGCGAGGCGACGGGGCTGACTCCGGACATGCTCAGTCATGTGCTGGCGGGGCGCAAGGACCTGTCGCTGGAGTCGTTGACGAAGGCGCTGGAGCGGATCGGTTATCGGCTGCGCATCGCTCCCGGGTCGGACGCGGCCGTGGCGGAACGCAAGGCAGCGCGGGCGTGAGTCGATCCGCATCGTTTCAATCCGCCTCGGGTGTCTGCCTGGGGAAACTGAGGAGGGTGGAAGCGATTGGCATTCTGTTTCTTGTTTCAACCCGCCACGCGCTGGGTCGGCGTTTCGCGTCCGACCCTTTGCCCCCTCCGGAATACCCCGTGCTTCTTTCCTTGCGAGCAGGGCAACGTGCTGGCACAATACCCTGACAACGTTCGGGAAATAACCTGCTTTTGCCTGGAGCAACATCATGCCCAACCGCACGAGTCGATCGGGCAGCGAACTCTTCATCGTCGATAACAGCGATGACGACTGGAAAGCCCTGCGCTACCTCCGCGATTGGTGCCAGCTCTCCGAATCCATCGACATCGCCACGGGCTACTTTGAAATCAGCGCCCTCCTGAGCCTTCAGGACGAATGGCAAAAAGTCGATCGCATCCGGATCCTGATGGGTGATGAAGTCTC
>JBBSDR010001305.1:0-2906 GCA_038240465.1 Gemmatales bacterium | reverse complement strand
TATCCGACGATGGAGGACGAGATCAAGCGGATCGACAACCTGCTCACGAGGAATCCGAAAGACCCGCAGGGACTGGCGCAGCGCGGCGGTATGAAATTCGACCGGGCTGACTTGCCCGGCGCCATCGCCGACTTCAGGGCCGCGCTGGAGGGCAAGCCGGGAGCGGCGCTGCAAGTCCGGCTGCAGGATCAGCTATTCGAGGCGCTGAGCGAGTATGCGCAGCGCGACTTCGCCGCCGCCGAGCCGCTCTTGCCGGAGTTCGAGAAGCTGGCACGCAAGCAGGAGGTCCCCGGGAACGCCACCTTTGAACAGATGAAACAAATCCGCGCCGAGCGGAACCGGCGTCTGAGTCTGTTTTTGGTTCTCCTTGGCCGGGGACGAGAGCAGCAGGGCAAGCGCGTCGATGCCGCCCGGGTGTACCTCGAACTGAGTCGCCTGGGAGAAAGGGGCGAGATGCTGTCGCTGCCGGAGGACCCCGGTCTGAAGGTGTCGCACACCGTCTGGGTGCGGCACCGGTTTGAAACGCTGATGCAGGCCGCTACCCCGGAGGAGAGAAAGCTGATCGAGCAGGAGATGCTCGAACTGTTCAAGAAGGCTCGCTCGCAAAAGGACAGTTCGGGACTGCGCGGCCTGGTCGCGATAGCCGGGGTTTGCACTGCGGCCGGGCGCGAGGCCCGCGTCGAACTGGCCGGGCTGCTGATGGAGAGCGAGTTTCTCACGGCCGAGCAACTTTTGCTCGAAGTGCGCGGCCAGAAGCACGACCGCGTTGCCGCCGCGCGCGCCGAAGACCGGCAAACTGATCTTCGATCAAGAGAAGGGAAGCTGGAGTCCGATTCACGCGATCGCCATCAGCGACAACAGAGGCATGGTCGAGGTGATCCGCCCCGGCTCAAACGTGCGCATCGAGCGGTGCGACCAGAAGTGACCGTCCGCCACAGAGTGCGCATCACCCCGGACGTGCTGTGGGTTGTGGCCGGCCGCGAGGAGCGTCCTGGTTACCCAGTCTCGTTTTCACTTGGTCACTCGGCTATGCTTTAATTTCGGCGCGGCGGGCTTGCAACTCCTTGATGCTCTTTTCCAGGTTCTGCACGAGTCCCGGGTTGTCGCCATATGTCTTCTGCAGATCCATCAGCATTGATATCAGCCTGGCCAGGACGTCGCCGCTCTTGCCTGCCAGATGGAGGCGCGCCTCCTCGACGTCCAGGGTGCCGGCCATCAGCCGGGCGTGCGAGGGACTGACCGGAGGAGCGACAAAGTGCCGGAACTCGGTCACCTTCTGCAGTGGCTGCCAGTCCTTGCCGTTCTCGGGACAGGCAGGCGTTTCGAGGCCGAACTCCTTCGCGGTCAGACCGGCGCGAACCTGCTCGACGCCGAAGGGGCCGCGCGTCTGACCGTTGACGGAGAGCCAGTATTTTTGTCCCTCCTGCGGGAACAGCGCGGGAAACGCCGATGCCTCGGCCCATTTGCTGAGACCTTCGGTCCAGATCATCTCGGTTGGCAAGAGCAGGCCGAGCGTCGCTAACTGTCTGAGTTCACTCGAACTGAAAGGGCCGACCTTTTGGCCTTCCCGAGCGATGTACCACCGGACCGCCTCCATACGAGTACTTCCTTCGCGTGGGCGCACCTGGAGAATTGGTTTTCTACCTCTGATTGTCGCACAGATGCTGCTGCAGTCAACAGGCTGGTCGATTTCTAAAGGCCGTTGATCCTGACGGCATTCCGTGACATGATCGAGACTGATCTTCTCTTACAGCCAGGAGGTTGGCATGGGTGACAACGATTTTTCACGGCGAGCGTTTCTCGGTTCAACCGCAGGGCTGGCGCTGGCGGCAGCCGCCGCGGCGGAACCTGCGAAGGCAGTCACCGAGCGGGTCTCCGTCGGCATCGTCGGCCCGGGCGGCCGGGGACGCTCCCTGCTCAATAGCTTCTTCCAGGTCGCGAAAGGGTGCGGGGCCGAGTTGACTGCTGTGTGCGATCTCTGGTCGCGCAATCGCGAACGGTCGATGCAGTTCGTCAAGGAGACTTCCGGCAAGGAGCCGAAGGTGTTCACCTCTCTGGAAGACATGCTCGAAAAAGGCGGCCTCGACGCCATCATCATCGCCACGGCCGACCATGCCCACGCTCAGCAGCTGACCCTCTGTGTGCAGGCCGGCAAGCACGTCTACTGCGAGAAGCCCTTCGCCAACGTCCTCGAAGAGGCCAACTCCACCATCGACGCCTGCCGCAAAGCTCAGAAAGTCGTCACGCTCGGCACCCAGCGGCGCAGCGATCCGCGCTACCTCGCGGCCCAGGAAGTCGTTCGCTCCGGAGTTCTCGGACCCATCGTGCGCGCGCAGATCGTGCAGAACGCCTACTCGCCGTATCGCTGGCGCCGCGATGCCGAGGTCAAGGCGCTCAAGGAGAAGGACGTTGACTGGAAGGCGTTCCTGATGGGCCGGCCGGAACGCAAGTTCGCCCCGCGTCAGTATCTCGAATTCCGCCTGTTCCACGACTTCAGCACCGGCATCATCGATCAGTGGATGACACACATGATCGACACCGTCCACATGCTGACGGGGGCGACCTTCCCCAGGAGCGTCGTCGCTCACGGCGGCACCTACGCCTGGAAGGACCATCGCGAGAACGGCGACACGGTCGAGGCGCTGCTGGAGTATCCGCAGGGCTTCCTGGCCAGCTACTCCGCGACGCTGGCGAACGGCTTCGGCAGCGGCTGCACTCTGCTCGGCCGGCAGGGGACGCTGGAGTACGAGAAAGTCTGGCGTCTCTCCGCGGACGGGTTGGAGAACTCGAAGGAGAAGAAGGTCGAGGAAGCGAGCGCGATCAAGCCGAAGCCCGGCCTCGCCGGCAACATGGACATCATCCACATGCGCAACTGGCTGGAGTGCGTTCGCCGGAATGAACCTCAG
>JBBSDR010001304.1:0-2908 GCA_038240465.1 Gemmatales bacterium | reverse complement strand
AATTCACGGTCAAGGGATTCGCCCGGGGAGCAGGACCGCCGCTGCCGCCGCAGATGGGGGGCCTGCGCGTCAATCGCTATCGCCTTGCCGTTGACGTCGCGGCATTCCTTGCCGGGGAGCGCCGCGAGCCTCCACGGATCGGCGATTACCTGCTGCCGTGGTATCTGTTCGCCGCCGCGGCCCTGCCCATGACCATTCCCATTGTGACGCTGGGCGGCGCGCTTCCGGTTGTGGGCGCGCTCCTCCTCTGCGGGGCGGCCTTTGCCATCGTGCAGCGCGACCGCTGGCCCGTTGCTCTGCGTGTGGGCGGGGCGCTGGGGCTTTCCGTGGCGGGCTATGGAGCGGTCATCGGCCTCCTTTTCCTGATCGCGATTCTGAAGGGGCCGAACTTTGGCTTCAGCGACAGGCCAACCCTTCCGGTAAAAGACTGGCACCTGTACAAATCGCCCGATGGCGACTTCGAGGTGCTGCTGCCGGGGACTCCCAAGGTACTGAAGGACCCCCTCCCCGGTGTGGAGACGAGGTATTCCTGGCCCAACCCTGAGATTACTTTTCGCGTCCATTACTTCGTCGTCGAACCCGCCCGGCAACTCGAGCTGAAGCGCGAACTTACCAGTCGCGATGAGGCGCTGCAGATGTGGCCGGAATTGACCCGCAAGGTAATGGACGAATACCCGGAGAGCAAGCCGGACTTCGGCGGCGTGGCCCAGGGCGATCAACTCTCGTTTGCCTGTCTCCTGATCGATTCCAATCCCAAGCGCTCTCATCGCGTCGAGACCAACATCCATTACCAGCGCTTCGGCGACCGCGTCTACTGTGCCACGGTGAGTACAATTCACACTAACGGGATGGCCCACGACATCGACAAGTTCTACAAGTCGGTCCGCGTCAGCTACCCGGGCAAATAACACCGCGAGGCGGCTTTCATGCGTGGCTCCTTCCTTCTTTCCCTTCCCGGGCTGTTTCTCGCAACCGTTCCCAGCAACGCTGCCGGGCCGGTCGATTACACTCGCGAGGTCAAACCGGTCCTCAGTTCGCGCTGTTTTTCCTGTCACGGCGCGCTCCAGCAGAAGGCGGGGTTGCGCCTGGATGCCTCGTCTCTCATCCGCAAGGGCGGCAAGAACGGCTCCATCCTCACACCGGGCAAGAGTGCCGGCTCGCTGCTGCTCGACGCCGTCCTCGGCAAGGACCGCTCGCGCATGCCGCCCGAGAAGGAAGGACCCGGACTCAACGACCAACAGATCGCGCTGCTGAAATCCTGGATCGACCAGGGTGCCACCATGCCCAACGAGCCGATTCCCGAAGACCCGCGCAAGCACTGGGCCTTCGTCTCGCCGCGCCGTGCGCCGGTCCCGGTCATCGGCAAGCGTCAATCGGCAAGTGCCAACCCGATTGATGGGTTCCTGGACGGGAAACGGCAAGCGGCCGGTCTGCATCCACGTCCCGAGGCGTCGAAGGAAACCCTCCTGCGCCGGGTGACGCTCGATCTCACCGGTCTGCCGCCCGCTCCAGCCGAACTGCATGCGTTTCTCGCGGACACGTCGCCGGACGCCTATGAAAAAGTCGTCGAGCGTCTGCTGGCCGGCCCGCACCACGGCGAACACTGGGCGCGGCACTGGATGGACGTCTGGCGCTACAGCGATTGGTACGGCCGGCGGGCGGTCCCCGACGTCTGGAACAGCGCGCCTCAAGTCTATCGCTGGCGCGACTGGATTATTCACTCGCTCAACGCCGATCACGGTTACGATCGCATGCTCATGGAGATGCTGGCCGGCGACGAGATGACGACAGACGAGGCCGGCCGCGATGCGACCGGCTACCTCGTCCGCAACTGGTATGCGCTCAACCCCAACCAGTGGATGCGAGACATCGTCGAACACACCGGCAAGGCGTTCCTCGGCCTGACTCTCAACTGCGCTCACTGTCACGATCATAAGTACGATCCCATCTCGCAGGAGGAGTATTTCCGCTTTCGCGCCTTCTTCGAGCCGCTCGGTTTGCGTCAGGATCGGGTGGCCGGCGAGGCCGATCCGGGACCGTTCCAGATTTACAACTACTCGACTTTGCGCAAGGTCGTCAAGACAGGGGCCGTCCGCGTCTTCGATGAAAACCCGGCCGCGAAAACCGTCATGTACAACCTCGGCGACGAGCGCGATCTGCTCAAGGACAAGCCAGCCATCGTACCCGGCGCTCCAGCATTCCTTGCCGGCAACCGTCTCTCAATCGAGCCGATCTCATTGCCCGCGACAGTGTGGTATCCCGGCGTGCGGCCGGACTTTCGCCGGGAAGACGTCGCGGGCTTTGAAACTGTCCTGAAGACAGCCGAGACGGCGCTGGTGAAAGTACGACACGGCGAGGCCGATACCTCGCTGACTGTTCGCGTCGCCCTGGCCCACAGAGACACGGCGAAGGCGCAACTCGATGCGTTCCTGGCTCGCCTTGCTGCCGATGATGTTCGCCACAGTGGCATGAAAGGAGACGAGAAGGGGCTATCCCGCGCTGCCGGCAAGGCGGAGCGGCAGGCCGTTCTACGGGCCGCCGAGGAGCGCCTGCTGCTGGCCGAGCAAGCGCGCAGTGCCGCCAAGCTCGATGCCACCGCCCAGGTCAAGGCCCAGCAGCAGGAAGCAGCGGCGCTCAAGGCCGTCGCTGCCGCGAAAAAGGCCCTCGACAGTGATTTGACAACGTACAGCTCGCTCAGTCCGGTCTATCCGAAGACCAGCACCGGACGGCGCAAGGCCCTCGCCGGTTGGATCGCGAGCAAGGACAATCCGCTGACGGCGCGCGTGGCCGTCAATCACGTCTGGAAGCACTTCTTCGATCGGCCCATCGTCGAGACCGTCGCGGATTTTGGCCGCAATGGCGCGCGGCCGACGCATCCCGAACTGCTCGACTGGCTGGCCGTCGAGTT
>JBBSDR010001303.1:0-2909 GCA_038240465.1 Gemmatales bacterium | reverse complement strand
GGCAACGGCGGCAGCGGCTCGAATGCCTCTCACTTTTGCGAGGACCTCGGCAAGAGTTCGCTTCGACGTGAGGACTTCGAGAACGACAAGAAGAGACGCTTGCGGATCCTGAGCCTGACCGATAACACGCCGTACATCCTTGCCTGGGGCAACGACGAGGGCTTCGATCGCGTTTTCGTCGAGCAACTCAAGAACCTCGGTCGTGGAGGCGATCTGCTCATCGCGATCAGCGGCTCGGGCAACAGTCCCAACGTGCTGCGCGCGGTCGATTGGGCCAATCGCCATGGCCTGACGACGTTCGGCTGCACCGGCTTCTCCGGCGGCAAACTGCGGACGATGACGCATGGCAACCTGCATGTGCCGCTTGACGACATGGGCATCGTCGAATCGATTCATCTGACCGCCTTTCACTGGATCGTCGATGACATGTATCGCCGCATCGGCCTGGAGCAGAGCGCGTAACGCGGAGAGAGTATGTTTCTCGGCATCGAAATTGGCGGAACGAAACTGCAACTCGGCATCGGCGCCGGTGACGGAAAACTGGAGGGCCTGTGGCGCGGCACAGTCGATGTCGCGGCCGGTCCCGAAGGCATTCGCCGTCAGATCGTCGCTGCGCTGCCGGAGTTGCTGGCGCAATGCGGCCTGGGCAAGTGTCATCTGCACGGCGTCGGCATCGGCTTCGGCGGCCCGGTCGATGACAACACGCAGACGGTCATCAAGTCGCATCAGATCGAGGGCTGGGACGATTTCCCGCTGGCGGACTGGATCGGCGACATCATCGGCGTCTCGACCGTCCTGGGCAATGACGCCGACGTTGCCGGTCTCGCCGAGGCGCTGCATGGCGCGGGCAAAGGGCTATCGCCGATCTTCTACATCACCGTCGGCTCCGGTATCGGCGGCGGGTTGATCGTTGCTGGCGAGATTTATCGTGGTGTCGGTCGGGGGGCCGCGGAGATTGGGCATATTCGCTTGAGCGCCTGGGGTACAGAGTCTCCGTTGCTTCTGGAACAGGTTGCCTCAGGATGGGCGATTGGCGAACAAGCGACCTTCCACTTCCATCGCAAGATGACAGCTTCCGATGTCGCTGTTCTGGCGCGTGAGGGTAATGAGTGGGCAAACACATGTCTCCGGGACATTCGAGACTCCCTAACTGAGGCGATCTGTGATGTCATCGTACTGCTCTGTCCGCGCCGGATCGTCATTGGCGGAGGCGTCTCGCTGATGGGAGAAGATCTGTTCTTTGACCCGCTTCGACTTCGCGTGGCCGAGGAAGTCTTCCGTCCATTCGCGGGGCTGACCGACATTGTGCCGGCGGCGCTGGGCGAGGAAGTCGTCGTTCATGGTGCCATCGCCCTGGCACGAAAACGGTTCAAAAGCTGACGGCCTGTCGTCCGCGACATTTTCCGCGGAACCTTTTCCTCGTGCGGGTGTTTCATAACATAATAGAAGAGCATGCGCCTGTGTAATCCTGTTAACCTCGTGAGGACAGAAAACTACTCGCTGCCTACCTGACCCGCCTCCCGCTTGCCTGCCTTCTGACTCCCGGCTCATCGTGACCGCGGCAGTATCCTCCTCTCCCGATACTGTCCGCTGCTGTCATGCGCCTGCTGGCCTGGAGTCCCCACCGCTGCCGGACCCGCCACCCTGGACGAGACACCCTACCTCCCATGACTTTCTACCTCCGCGCGAGGACAGCGCTCCCCCTTGGCCTGTTCCTCGCCCTGCTGCTGCCCGCTCCTCTTTTCGCGGCTGACTGGCCCATGGACCGTCACGACGCCGGTCGCACTGCCGCCACTTCTCAGGAACTGGCTTCGCAACTCCGCCTGCAATGGAGCCGAACGCTGCCGCCGCTGAAACCAGCCTGGCCGGATCAGCCCGCCATGCAGTTCGACGCGGCCTACAATCCCGTCGTCATGGGCAAGACCCTGTTCGTCGGCTCCTCCCGCCACGACAGCGTCACCGCCCTGGACACCGAGACGGGAGCCGAACGCTGGACGTTTGTCACCGATGGGCCGGTCCGGTTCGCTCCGGCGGCCCGGGAAGGCAAGGTCTATTTCGTCTCCGATGATGGCCATCTCTACTGTGTGGATGCGGCACGCGGAACGCTGCTGTGGAAGTTTCGCGGCGGTCCCTCGGATCGCAAGCTGCTGGGCAACGAACGCCTCGTCTCGGCCTGGCCGGCGCGCGGCGGCCCGGTCCTCGCCGATGGCAAGGTTTATTTCGCGGCCAGCATCTGGCCCTTCATGGGCATCTTCATCCACGCTCTCGACGCCAACACCGGCAAGGTTGTCTGGACGAACGATGGCGATGGCTCGATCTACATGAAGCAGCCCCATCATGCGGATTCCTTCGCCGGAGTCGCTCCGCAAGGCGCTCTCGTCGTCGCCGGCGACAGGCTTCTCCTGCCGGGCGGACGTTCGGTGCCGGCCTGTTACGACCGCGCCACCGGCAAGCTGCTCCACTATCGCCTGGCCGACAACTCGAAGATCGGCGGCGGTTCGGACGTCGCGGCCCTTGGCAACCTGTTCTTCAATGGCGGCGAGTCTTTCGACCTCGGCAGCGGCGACCACATGGGACACTGCGGCGAGCAGGTCGTGCTGACGGAGGACGCCCTCTACACCTGCTCCTCCGGCGAGTGCCGGGCTTACGACTGGCCCGGCGGCAAGAATTCCGCGACGGCTGTGGATCGGAAGGGGCATTCGATCGAGCGTGCTTCGTGGTCGCTGGCGAAGCGCGGCACGGTTGCTCTGAAGGACGTCAAGACAATCATCAAGGCTGGCTCGCGGCTCTATGTGGGTACAGGCAACCGCGTTTGTGCGCTTGATCTGCCCTTGCGGGAAGGGCGCCGCAGCGGCTGGGAGACCGAGATCGAGGGGGAAGTCGTCCGTCTGCTGGCGGCCGACGAGCGG
>JBBSDR010001302.1:0-2911 GCA_038240465.1 Gemmatales bacterium | reverse complement strand
CGCCAATCCAGCACAGGAGAAGCAGGGAGGCCGCTTTTCAAATCCGGTTCATCACCATTCGCCCGAGAATGTCTCCGCCAATCATCTCAACGATGGCCGGCGGCGCGGCGCCGTGGCTGGCGGCTTCCATGGTCAATGCGTTGCCGAGGTGCTCGAGGAAGCTGAGAGGTGCCAGGAGCAGGCCAGCCGCGAAGATCCAGTTACTGAGCGCTCGACTCCGCTGTCTGATCGACTTCTCCCGGCCTGTCCTCGCGCCCGCCATAGCGTAGGGCTGGGAGGGTGCAGAAGGAAACGTCAGCCATTCCCGGCTATCCTCTTTCGCGCCCGCTCTTTCACTTCGGCCCATGAGATCGGCGTGACGGACCCTGCGTCATACTCGTCAGAGCGCCGGCGGATTTCCTGCAGCCAGGCATCATCGAACGGCCGCAGCCCGCGCTCGTCCATTGCGGCGGTCAATGCGGACACCAGTTGGAGTTGTTCTTCGTCAGCCAACTTGAGAGCTGCCTGGAGAACTTGTTCGACAGTTCGGTTCATAGCTGGGAACCTCATTTCGCGATGCAGCCTCGCCACCCTAAGCCCGCACATGACTCCCTCTCCGTTCATCGCGAACCACGAAAAATGTCCATCCACCCCAGGCCAACCTCTACTTCACTCGTGTTCATCAACGACTGCTGCTCGTTTCCGAACTGTTTCTCCCTCCGTCGTGTTGATCAGGTCCAAGTAGTATCTGCCCGGGGTCAACTCGCCGAGGGGTGCCCACGCCAAATACAGATGGTGATCGCGTGTAGAAATAAATCGTGGCGGCCGCGCGAGCCTCACCGTGATACTGTTGCCGCGCTGTCGGATTGATTGCATCTGCCAGGCAGGGGGCTGACTTCCGTCTGCCCCGACATAACAGACGAGCCAGAAATTTTTGTGTATCTTGCCATCTTGTGGTCCAATCACCTCATCGGGTGGCGCCTCACCAAGAAAGTGGAGCGAGGCAGCTTTCACGGCAGCAGGAAGGTCATTGCCTCGAACCAGAAAAATGTCCGGTTCATTGCCCCGAAAGTCACTGCAAATTCGCTGCAAATCTTCGCCATAGGACTGGCCGAACAGTCGTTTTCCATCCAGTTCGGGAAAGAAGCCACGATCCATCGGTCGGTGACCAGGTTGTGAGAACGTGGAGAAGATGGCGTTAAAAGGTATCTCCCGCGGAGGTCGACATACCCAGTACGCGGCGGCATGGACCGCGGCGACAAGAACGATCACAAGAACCACCCGGTTACGCGTTGTCATGGTGTTCAAGATGCCCACGATGAGATCGTCCGAGGCGTCTCATTTGTGTCTGGGAACGCGCCCTGCGCTGCCCCTATCGGCAACTCGACTGTTTTCTTAGCCGTCTCCATCGGACGATTGAGAATATAGCACGGATTCCTGTCAGAGTTCACTCGCGCGTGATGAACTCGTCCAGATTCATCAACACCCGCGCCACCATCGTCCAGGCCGCCGCCTGACGTGGATTCGTCAT
Organism: Gemmatales bacterium; assembly: GCA_038240465.1. Lineage (GTDB taxonomy): Bacteria > Planctomycetota > Planctomycetia > Gemmatales > Gemmataceae > JBBRIK01. The sequence continues at coordinate 1,401 of JBBSDR010001302.1, read as the reverse complement.
CTTCGCCTTTCCCGTCAGCGCCTCGATCTCCCTCGGCGTCGCACTCTCCAGCGATTTCCGCTGCCGTTCCAACAAACGTTCCAGCGCTCGTCGCTCGCGCTCTCCCGGTTCACGGCCCAGGCTGATGCGGAACAGGTATTCGAGCCGTTTGCCCTCGTCGCCACACTCCGTCAGACAGCGGCCCGCCAGGGACTGCGCCAGCTCAAAATACGCCTTGTCGTTCAGCAGCGTCAGGGCCTGCAACGGCGTGTTCGAGCGTATGCGGCGCGTGCAGGTCGTGTTGCCGTCGGGAGCGTCGAAGGCCATCAGCCCCGGATGCGGCGCCGAACGCCAGAAATAAGTGTAGAGACCGCGACGATAGCGATCCGCGCCCGCACTCGGCTTCCAGTCCTTGTTCAACTGAGTGAAGGCGTACACGCCCTCCGGTTGAGGCGGATAGACGCTCGGGCCGCCGACGTGATGGCTCAGCATGCCGCTCACAGATAGGGCCGCATCGCGCACCACCTCGGCATCCAGACGCAGACGACTCTGCCGGCTCAGCAGACGATTGCGCGGATCAATTGTCGCCAGTTCCGGCCTCGTCTTCGACGCCTGGCGATAGGTCGCCGACGTCACGATCAGCCGGTGCATCTCCTTCTGGCTCCAGCGCCGGGCGATGAACTCGCTCGCCAGCCAGTCGAGCAACTCGGGATGCGACGGGGGCGTGCCTTGTGTGCCGAAGTCGTTCTCCGTCTCGACCAGGCCGAGTCCGAAATACTGCTGCCAGAAGCGATTGACGATCACCCGCGCCGTCAGCGGGTTCTTTGAATCGACGATCCACTGCGCCAGGGACAGACGATTGACGTTCTTCGGGTCGTCAAGCGGCGGCAGGACCGCCGGCGTTCCCTGTGTGACGACTGCCCCCTTGCGCGTGAAGTCGCCGCCGAGAAGGACGTGGGTTGTCCGCGGCATCTTGCGTTCGCGCAGCACCAGGGTTGTCGGAATGTCGGGCAGGGTCTTCTTCAGGTCCGCGATCTGTTGATCGACGGTATTGCGGAACAGGAACGCCTCGACCTGAGCGGCGCGCATGAAGGGCAGGCCGAAGTCGAGCGCCCCGGCGATGTGCCGGCTCATTTCGCTCTGGCGGTAAGTCTCGCGGACTGCCTCCTGCTGTTTCTTGTCGCGGCTGTTGGCGGCCAGGTCGAGGATGCGCTGGATCTCGGCCGGCAACTTGTCGTGCGCCTGCACGCTCAGTTTTGTCTCCCACAGGGCCTGTCCCGCGGCGCTCGTGGTGTCGAGGACCTTGCGCTGGCGGTCCAGTTCCGCGATGCGCGTCTGAATGCTTACTTTCTTCCGCTCCTGTTCGGGCGTCGGCAATTCGAGCGTCGGCTCCTCGCAGCTATTGAAGAAGGCGTAGAACTG
>JBBSDR010001301.1:0-2914 GCA_038240465.1 Gemmatales bacterium | reverse complement strand
TGCTCACGTCGGCGTCCACAATCCGTGTGCCGTTCAACTCGACCGCGATCGACGGGCCGCGCACCGTCACCTCCATGAAGTTCCACTCGCCCAGAGGCCGCAGATAGCCGCGCTGGGCCGCCACCATGCCGTAAACCGAGCCGTTGTACTGGCGCGGATCGAGTTTGGCGTATTGCGCAGCCGTGTCGTCGAGGACCTGCACCTCACACATGGCATCGACCGACGCCTGGCCCTTGCCGGGATAGCGGATGGCAAGGCCGTTGTTGCCGCCCGGAGGCAGGCGATACTCGACCCGGGCGACAAAATCGCTGTACTGCTCCCTGGTGAAGATGTTGCCGCCCTTCTTCGGCCGGCAGACGATGGCCCCTTCCTTGACCTCGTAGTTGTCGGTCGGGCCAGCCCAGCCAGTGAAGTCCTTGCCGTTGAAGACGTCCTTGAAGCCCGCGCTCTGGTGCTTACGGAGAATCACATTCGCCTCGGTGGACGGGACCTCGCGGATGAAGAGATTGCGCCAGCGAATCTCGCCACCATGCGTCTGCAACTGGATCGGCCCCTTGCGGCGCAGCGGCAGTTTGCGGTCCCAGTAGTTCTCCAGGCGGGCGTGATCGACAACGAGCTTGTCGTTGAGGTAAACCGTGGTCCGCTCGCCGACCTGAAGGATGCGGAAGCTGTTCCACTGGCCGAAAGGCTTGTCGGCCAGCACGAGCGGATCGCGGCCGGGCGCGCCGGGGGTGTTGTTGAAGAGGCCGCCCGAACCCTTGTCGGCGCCGCGGTCCCACTTGCCGCCTTCTTTTGTGGTGTCCCAGATTTGCACCTGCGGGCTGGCCCGAAGGTAAATGCCGCTGTCGGCCTTTGGCACTGTCCGGTACTCGACGAGCAGTTCGATGTCGCTGAACTCGCGGTCCGTGGTCAGGTAAGCGCCCTTGCCATCGTTTACCAATTCGCCGTTCTCGACGCTCCAGTGCTTCCTGGCGTCTTCGGTCCATTGTTCGATCTGGGCCTTGCGCTCGGACTCTGGCATTTTGTCGAGCTTGTAGGGATCGAAGTGGGGCATTCCGTGCCAGCCGGTCAGGGCCTTGCCGTCGAACAGGGCGGTAAACCCCTCCGGCGGCTTCACGTCGGTTGCGGGGACGCGAGCGGACAAGGAGAGGAGGAGCAGCGCGGCGAGCAGCGGCAGACGGATGGAAAGCATCGGGGACGTCCTCCGGAAGACGAGAACGGAGTGGGTGAAGGGGCAACCTCGTTGTTGTAGGTGTTTTGCAAAAACTGCCTGCCATCTTTGACCGCAGTTATTCGCCGATGCAATAAAGGTATTTCTGCGTCCGGACAACCATGCGTTTGCCGTCGAAGACCAGCGAACTGCGGAACGGTTCCGCCAGCTTGTTCCGGGCAAGCTCCTTGTATTCCCGCCCCGACTGCAGGACCACTGTCGTCCCTCTATCGCTGCTGGCGTAGATGCGATTGCCCGCCACCGACAGGCTCGGATAGGTGGTCCCATCGTGATTGAGCCGCTCCTCGTAGACCAGCTTGCCCGTCGCGGCATCCAGAACGGTCAGGATGCCCTGGTCGTTGGCCGCATACAGCAATCCCTCGTGGAGGACGGGCGACGAAAACCAGTAACCGCCGCCCTTGATCTTCGTTTTCCACAGTTGCTCGGGCTTCACGGGGGCCTTCAGAGATTCCGGCAGGCGGATGGCGATCACATGGCCGTGGACGTAGTAGACACAGCCGTCGTGGAGGATCGGCGAATTGGCGCCGCAGGAACCGAGCCGGTCGGCCAGAAGCTTGCCATCATGGGCCGACACCAGCGCTCCACTGGGAGTGAGGACGACTGCAGTCTCGCCGATCCGCGTCACCAGCGGCGTGCCGTGTTTTGTCGGGAGCTTGAGGCGCCAGGCTTCGTCCCCCGTTTTGGGGTCGAGTGCCACCAGATCGGTGAAGTGGATCAGGAGCCGGTCGCCGGCCAGGATCGGCGAACCGGAATGGGCGAAGGCCGCGTTCGAGTGTTCGATCAGCTTCAGCCACTTGCGGTTGCCGTCCAGGTCGAAGCAGGCCACCAGCCCATTGCCGAAAGCGACGAAGACTTCCTTCCCATTCGTCACGGGTGTCGGGGACGAGTAACCGGCAGTCGAGTGGGTCCTCGGCACCGTGTAGCGCACAGCCAGGGTCCGTTTCTGTCTCTCCTTATTGATGTCCTCGATCTGCTTGCGGAAGGGTTTGAGCTTCTTCTCGATCTCGTCCTTTGGCGTCATGTCTTTCACGAGCGAGCGGTGGAGCAGATCCAAATCCTTCTGGACGGCCGACTGCTTCTTTGCCAGCTCCTTGCTTTCCTCCAGTTCGATCTTGAGCCGTTCGCGCACCTCGGGAGCGATCTCCAGTTCGTCGTAACTGCTATTCTTCTGCCAGAGTACCTTGCCGTCCTCGCGATGGAGGCAGAGGAGAGTGCCTGGCTCGGAGCAGATGAAAATGCGCTGGCCCAGCGGCACGGGATGGCTGTTGCTCGCTCCGGGCATGGGTGTTCGCCAGACCACGTTTTTCGTGGTGGACCACTCCAGAGGCGGCTGCGCCTTTGAATAGCTGCCGCTGCCGTCCGTTCGCCAGCCGATGCCTTCAGCTGACGGGGCGGAGAGAGGGCAGAACGACAGCAGTCCCAATGCGAGCGTTGTGCGAACCAGCGTCACGCAGCGTGTTCCCTGGCGGAAGAGAGGCATGCGGATCCCTCCGGAAAAGGTTGGGAGGACTTATCGAGCGGGTTCGGCAATGACACCGGTATTTGCGTCCCGCCGGGGTCATTACTGACCCATACGCATCCGGTTAAGGTTTTCGTCGGTCTGAAAACGTCATCTTCTCGGGGTCGAGCAGGTTCTGTAGGGTCGAGGGATCGCTGCGGCGGCGTTGGATACGCCCACTGCGC
>JBBSDR010001300.1:0-2916 GCA_038240465.1 Gemmatales bacterium | reverse complement strand
TGCTGACCAGCGAACGCACCTCGGGATACTTCTCACGCTCCTCCCGCGTCGGCTCCCAGGTCCGTCCCAGCGGCGGGCCAAAGAGCGCAACCGTCTTGAGTTGCTTCGCCAGGTCGGATGTCGTGTACTTGGCATCGAACGAGTGATAGGCGGCCACCGGCGGGGTGGTGAACGCGAGCTTGCCGAAGTCGGCGTCGATCTTGCCCTTGTGCCTGTCGAACAGCTTCAGCCAGGTCTTGTCCCGTTCGGAGGGATGAAACACCGCCACAGCCGGCCTGCCCTCGACGCTGGCTACTGTCTCCAGCCGGACATCGAGGTCCTTGGTGTTATTGCAGCCCCAGTAGAAGCCCTCGGTGCCAGCGAACCACTCATTCTTGCTGCTGCGCCACAGGCGGCTTTTGTGCGTACCCAACTCGAACATGGCGATCTCGTTCGTCTTGATATCGGCCAGCAGCCATTCGTTCGTGTAGAGGCCGTTGTTGCCCTCCTTGAGTATGGCGACTGCCTGTTCGATATTCTCGCCATACTGCACCGCCTTGCGAATACGCGACGCCAAGGCCATCCCCTTGGCATCGAACCGTGTCTGGGCAATGGTCGTCTCGCAGACGAGCAGGCCGGCGTCGTTGAGGTAATAGTCCATGCCGCTCTGGATGCCGCCGGGAGACGTCTGCATCAAGACGCGATGTCCCTTCGCCGGCTGGACGTCGAGCCAGACGTTGAAGTAGTTGGCCGGGTAGAGGCCGAACATGGTGATGTGGCCGAAGACGACCTTGCCGTCCCTGGTGGCCGGCCCGGTGGCGGCAAAGGCGCTGCAGTGCATCGGCTTGGGCTTCGACGTGGCGTGTGGCATCTCCTTCGGAAAACGCACCCCCTCCAGCCCGGTCGGCAGAGCATCGAGAGCGTTGTCGAGTGTATCAATCTCGGGCCAGACGTTGATGGCGACGACATCGATAAGGTCAATCGGCCGGCCATCGAACTTCGCCCCGGCGGCGCTGGCGCCGTCGGCGATGCCTTTCATCTCTTCGAGGAACTCGCGGTCGAAGCGGCGGAGGAACAGGGCATTCGTGAGCGAGCGCGTGAGTTTCCAGCCCTCGCTCGGGGCTTTGGGGCTTTGTGACGCGGCGAAGCAGCGAACATAGCCGGCGATCTCCGGCGCGAGGAGCCGGCCATGCTGCACGCCGCGCTCATACGGTTCGCCCTCGATGTGCAGGACGATCCAGCCGGCCTGCGGATAGCGATAGCCGAGGCCGTGGCGCTGCACCGAGCGCGGATCGGGCTGGAAGTCATCGGCGCGGCAGAGGCCGGGCCACAACGAGCAGAGGGCCAGAAGCAGGACGGACACGGTTCGCATCGAACGCTCCTCGGGGTAACCGATGGCGGGCGGGAGGCAGACTGGCATTATCGGGCATATTAGGGCTTGCAGCAACGGAAGGATTGCAAGTGGAGGCATCTGCAAAGTTGGTAGAATTTTTGAACACAAGAGGGTGAAAGTCCGTCGGCACGGAAAAATGCTCCCCCCATCATGCGAGGAACGCCATGCCTCCTACCACCCTGACTGTCGATCAAGAAGCGGAAGCCCAACGTCTGGCTCAGCAGATTCTGGAAGAAACCCGCGAGGATATTCTGGATCTCGCGCGCTTGCTGACCAGCAAGCGTGAGGCGGAGATTTTCGGGGAGACCGAGTTTCAGGTGAACATCTGTACTACAAACTAATCTGATGCCTACACGTTTGCGTTGGAGGGAATCGCGATCTAGAGTGGAGTGGCAAACGAGGCCGTCAGTATTGGTGCCGGCCATCGGGAGCAAGTCGAGGGATCCTGCCTGGATCGAAACGCCTTTCATCCTCGAAAGGGCAAACCACTGGCAACAGGGGGGCGCAAAGAGACAGCTCCGGAAGGGCAGAGCCCGCCGGAGGGCTGCTTTACCGAAGGGGTGGACAAATGGCGAACCCACCGTCCATCCCCGACTTACGGCGACAGGATAGTCGCACGAAGTCGCACGATCCGGGCAACCGGAGTAATCCGGTAGACGTCTGACTTGCTCCAGCTTGATCCTCCGTATAATGACGAAGGGAACCTTTGGGAACCTTTCGTTTTGTACGGGGGATTTTTTTATGCCCAGAGCACGCAAGATCTGGAAGAAGGCCGGACGCACCTACTACTACACGAAAATCGACGGCGTCCAGACCCGCCTCGACAAGGTGGAGAAGGGCGAGACAGCCTCCCTGCGGATGCTTGAAAAGATCCTCCGCGGAACTCAGACAACGACAGGCGAGAAGGGCATGACCTTCGCCCGTCTGGCCGACAAGTTCCTCGCTCACTCCAAAGCCAGCAACGAGGAGGAGACCTTCGAGGTCCACCTGTTCTTCCTCCAGTCCTTCAAGGACCACGTTGGTAAACGCCTTGTGGCCCGACTGGTCGAGGACGATCTGGATTCCTGGTGCCACCTGCATGCACAGACGGCCGGCACGGTCAAGGCCGGCGGCAGAAAGGGCGGCACACGGGAAGGGACCGTCTGGTCCGAGAGCATCCAGGCCCGCGCCCGAGCCATCGTCCTGGCCGCAATGAACTACGGCGTCAAGAAGCTCGGCCTGCCCCCTCACCCGCTCCAGCACGTCAAGCCGGGCAGCATCATCAACCGCGAGCGCTACCTCACCGAAGAAGAACGGACGATGATCCGGGGAGCGGTCAAGGGGGTCTTCGCCGAGTACATCTTCGCCCTCGAACAGACCGGGGCCAGGCCGTTCTCGGAAGTATGCAAGGTGACGGCTGAAGACGTGGATCTGGAGAAGGGGACGTGGACCCGGCCTCGATCATCATGTGGGCTACTGAACGACCGTTCTTATGCTCGATATCCCTATTTTGCGAGGCGTTCCGCCTGCTATGTGGCCAAGCGTTCACTCACGGTGGCCCAAAC
>JBBSDR010001299.1:0-2919 GCA_038240465.1 Gemmatales bacterium | reverse complement strand
CCTTGTCTTCCACGTTCCTGCTCGCCCGGTCGGTGTCCCCATCCAGTACAAGGGCGTTTACTGGATGCGAGACACGGACAGCCTCGTTCCCATGTCCGAAGGACCCCTTCGAGAAATCTTCACGGAGAGCGGCCACGATTTCTCGGCGGATATCTGCCCCGGCGTCTCCTTCTCCGATCTGGAGGCGGCAGCCATTGAGGACTTCCGTCGCCGCTGGGTGGAGAAGACCCGGAAAGCCGACAAGCCTTCGCTGGCTGAGAAGCTGGCGAAGATGCTGCCCCGAGAGCTTCTGACTGATGCCGACGCGGTCATCAATGGGAAGGTGACCCACGCGGCCCTGGTGCTTTTCGCGACTGCCAGAGTTCTCAGCCGCCAACTCGCTCAATCGGAAGTCGTCTTTGAATATCGCTCCTCGGAAGCAGCGGGACCGGCTCAGGACCGGCAGGAGTATCGGCAAGGGTTCTTTAGTTTCTATGACGCACTCTGGGACCGGATCAACCTTCGCAACGACAAGCAGGACTTTCAGGACGGACTGTTCGTCACCCCGATTCCGACGTTCAGCGAACGGCCTGTCCGCGAAGCCATTCTGAACGCGGTGAGTCATCGCGACTACCGGCTCGGCGGCAGCATCTTCGTTCGGCAATAGGCTCGCCGTCTGGAGATCGACAGTCCCGGAGGTCTGCCTTTTGGCATCACCCTCGACAACATCCTCGACCGGCAGCAACCGCGCAACCGCCCGATCGCGGACATCTTCATACGCTGCGGACTCGTCGAGCGCTCCGGCCAGGGAATGAACCTCATCTATGAAGAGGCGATCCGCCAGAGCAAGCCGATTCCCGATTTCGCCCGCACCGACCAGTACCAGGTGGGCCTGACGCTGAACGGGACAGTTCGCGATCCGGCTTTCATTCGCTTCGTGGAGAAGGTGGGCAAGGAGACCACTGCGACATTCAACACGCACGATTGGCTCCTCCTCGACCTGATCGCCCGGGAGCAGAAGGTGCCGAAGGACCTTCAGGCCCGGACGCAGCGCCTCCTGGATCTTGGGCTAATCGAGCGGGTGGGAAAGAAGTGTATGCTTTCGCGGCGGTATTATGAGTTTGTCGGGAACAAGGCGGCCTACACACGCAAGAAGGGATTGGATCGCGAGCAAAACCTCGCGCTGCTTTTAAAGCACATCGCCGACAATGCCGTGACCGGAACGACAGTGGACGAGTTATGTCAGGTGCTGCCTGCCTTGCCGATGAGCCATGTCCGTTCTCTTCTACAGACGCTGAAACGTCGTGAGCAGGCCCATTCAGTCGGCGCTACCCGCGCTGGACGTTGGTATCCTGGCCCTGCTCCAGCCACGAAGGAAAAAAGGGGAAATGAACCAAAATGAACTAATACGAACTAATGCTGTATGTACACTTGCCGGACGTAAGTCGTACAATGTCCGTACTTTGTGCAACAGGAAGTGCGCCGCGAAGTGTTCTCTGCGAACTAAATTGTGCCAATGTGTGCCAATCTCTGCCAAGCAGGCCTTCGCCCCCTGCGGTTGTTCGAGGGATTCCAGGTTGGAGGTAACCAGCAGTGACCCGCGTCAGGATTCCGCCCGACCTTCAACTGTGGATCGAGGCTCGCCGCCGCCATCGCCTTTCGCACGCGCAGGTGCAAATGGCCCGGGAACTCGGCATGAACCCGCGCAAACTCGGCAAACTCGATAACCACAAGCAGGAACCGTGGAAACTGCCGCTGCCGCGGTTCATCGAGGAACTGTATCTCAAACGATTCGGCAAGGCGGCGCCCGACGAGGTCGTCCCCATCGAAGAAAAGGCTCGGCGGATGGCCGAGCAGAAAGCGATACGAAAAGCCGAAAAAGCCGCGCGCAGGGCAACAGGCGATTCGGCAGCGGAGCAGACGTAACCTCTCAGGAGGGTTCGGGGATGTCTCCAGCGAAGCCGCGTGGTCCTCGGGTGCTATTCCAGCACCAGCTCAAAAAGAAGCGGAAGCGGCGCAAGACGCCGGCGATGTCGCTGACGCCGTTGACGCTCTCCGACATTGTGGCCTGGGCCGAAAGAGGAAAAGTAAAAGAGCAAAGGGGGGCGCACCCCGATCAAATAGTGCGGGGTGCCACCCCTTTTCCTAGTTCGACAGCGTCGAGAAAAAGGTTGGGGAGTGGAGGTACTGGTTCGGCACGATGATGCGGACAGGCTCAACGATCTCCTTCGATAACCTCGCCATCGAGCAGCTGCAGATCCAGGATCGTGTTACCCCAGAAGTCTGGGAGACGCACTATCTCGGAGTGGACGGCTCGCACACCATGTACATCGACGCTGTCCGGATGGAGTACGCCAGGTCGTCGGTGGCGAAACGGGAGTCGATTGGCGACCTCGACATTCGAACGATGTTCTCCCGCATCCGCAACCCTCGATGAATCAAATCCCGCCCCTCAAAGGCTTCTGGGACTACTGCCCTCGCCAGTGGCGATGGATGCGCGTCCAGAACGGCTGGCCTCTCTGGTTCCGTATCCTTGCGATGCCGTACTATTCGGGGAAGTATCTGGTTCGCAAGGGAATGCAATGACCACTTACGAACCAGGCAAGAGTGGCGGAAAACGAGCCGCATTCGTCCGGAGGATCGCGATCAATCCTTCAGGCCATCTTTCATCTTTGAACGCGAAATAGTCGTCGGGGATGTACCGTCCGCTCTCAACGTGGCCCACCCCGACCCCTTCGACAGTGATCTGTAGGATGGAGTTGTTCAGAGGAACTTCGTACCACGCAGGAATACGGGATTTAACCTCTCTGAGGATCCGAAGGACACGGGAATCCGTCATTTGCAGATATCGCTGCGGGTAATTCGTCACAGCCACGATCCCCGGATTGATGTCTGGGATCAGGCAGCAATTCCCGGCCAGTCGAGCGGAAAAGCCCTACT
>JBBSDR010001298.1:0-2920 GCA_038240465.1 Gemmatales bacterium | reverse complement strand
GAGCCGCCGCACAAGCCAGACTGCGAATGCCGCGCCGATAGCCCCGGCGATAGCCGACGGCAGCCGGACGCCCCAGTCGCTCGTCAGGCCGGTCGCGGCTTCCCACCAGCCGAGCAGTAGAAAATAGCCCGGCGGATGGACATCGTTGGCGTTGGTATAGGCGATCAGGACGTTCGGCGCGAGACTTGCGCGCCAGACGCTGTCGATTTCATCAAGCCAGAGACTGCGGTCGCCGATCCGGATCAAGCGCGCCGCGAGCGCAACCACGCCCCAAAACCAAGCGGCAAAACCGCGCTGTCCACTGAACTCTCAGTCCAAGACTCCCGCTTCTCCATCCTTGCGCGCCGGGTAGACGATCACCTGCTGAGCCAGCTTCCCTGTGCTGCCGCGGAACTGGAACGGATACGTCCCTGCTGTCTCGGCCTTGATTCGCCAGGTGACGACGGAGCGAGGCGCCGCGGGGACCGGTTGCTCGGCAACGCTTCCTCCCAGCATACCGCATCCTTCGGGAAGCTTCAAAGATAAGGTTTCCCCCGGCTGCGGCTTTTCCACAATGGCGCAGACGGTGATTTCTCCTCCCGCGACGAAGCGGCCACCCATCGACACCGACAGTTTTCCGAGGGGGTCCTTCGTCGTCTGCCCCAATCCATAGGCGAAACCGATCTCGCGCCGCGCGCCGGGCGGCAGCGGTTTCTCGTCCCAGTAGAGCGTCACGGCCGAGTCGGGCTTCACCAGCGCGGCCACGCCCGGCTTCGCCTTGCCCGCCCGCGCCAGCGCCTGACTGCGGTCCAGCAACTCGCGCATCGGCAGCAGCGGCACTTCCCAGCCCGTCATCGGCCCCTGGGCAAGCGGCTGGCCGAAGCGCTTCAGTTCCTGACTCGGCCAGGCACCCAGCAAGACCCGCCCCGGCGGCTCCAGGAGTCCCGGGCGCAGATGCAATCGCGCAATCGTCTCCGGGTTGCGCAGGTCGTCGCGTTCCATTGCCTCAATAAAATCCGGGACGAGCGCCGGACTGGCAAAGGAGTGCTGCGTGTCGCACAGGCGCGGCTGGCCCGGCAGCAGATAGGGAATGCCATCAACGGAGCCAATGAACGTGTCCAGGAGAAAGCGCAGGCCGACCTGCATCGGCGCGGCCTTCTTGTTCGGGTTCTTGTTCTCGATGATGTAGTGGACCAGGCAAGTATCCAGTAGCCGCGACTGCCGGCCCGCGACGATCTCGACGCGCTGCGTCACTTCGAGAGAGTCATACTTCCAGACAGAGTCGAAACCATCGACCTCGCGGCCTGTGTCCGGCTCCTTGCGGTGCGGCTTGTAGCGGTCGATCCATGCCCCCTGTGGCTCGCCAAAGAGGACCTCAATGCCATCGACTTTCAGGCAGGTGTTGTTCGATCGGCCCATCTCGTCAAACGTTAACCGCCTGAGGCGGCTCGCGTCAGCCGGATCGATCCGGTCCGGCAGGACGAGTCCGAACCGCATCGTCGGCCGGCGCATCACGTCCGGCTTGTTCGGTGCCGGCCCGAGATGGATTCGCAGGGCCAGCCGCGGATTGGTGTCGAGAAGCTTGAGAGGCGGAGGTGGTCCGCCTCCTTTCTCGCGATCGGGCAGCAAGGCGTCATGGATCAGCGCCAGCACCAGCACCAGCAAGATGCCGCCGGGCAGGACGAGGTGAATCCAGGGACGGTCTTTTTTCCTGATGACAGGAGTCTGCGGCAGCGGAGGAGGAGCCGCCGGCCGTGCCTTCGCCTTGACCGGAGCCGGGTCGGCTGTTGTCTCCTGAGACAGCGATTCGGGTCCGAGAGGGACAATCTCGGATGGATCGAGGGTCAAAATGATCTCCTCGACCGGTGCCCCTTTGACAACGGGGAGAGAAAGCGGAGTCCCCTCGACTTTGAGATGGATAGCTACAATGAAACGCTGGCCGCCGTTGGCCTTCACCTGGACCCGGCCCAGGAGCGACTCGCCCGGCTGAACCGGCACCGACGGCACCAGCAGTTGAATCCTCGCCGTCTTGCCCTTGCCGGAGACGTTGCCAATGTGCAGCCAGGCTACCTCGCTGACCGCATGAGCGAAGACGGCCCGGTACTCCTCGGTACTCACCTTGATGGTGTGTTCCAGGGTGGCACCGGGCAGGCCCTGCAATTTGACCATCACCTCGCTGATATCGACGCGCGGCGGTGTCGTCAGCCCCAGCGCCTCGAAGAACTGCTGGACGGCGCCGACGCCGGACGCCAGCGGTCCCTCGATGGGATAGCCCCAGCCGTTGGCCTCGTACCAGCGTTTGACCGCGCCGCTCTCAAACAGGCAGGCGGACTCCTTGGGCGCGGCCTTCGCCTTCTCGGCCAACTGCCGCGGCGTCCGGGCGCCGGCGAGAGCGCCTTCGGGAAACACATGCGCGGGATACTCGGCATGGACGACGACTGTGCAGGCGCCGCCGTTGGAAGTGATGACGAGCCGGCCTTCCGGGTCCGTGCTGCCGGCGCGCAGGCGTTCGCCGATCACCTGGACGGTCAGGAACAGTTCCCGGCGAAACTCGAATAGTTTGTCGGCTGATCCTGCCCCTTCTCCGAGCATCAGCCAGGGAGCGCCCTCAATGACAACCTGGCCGTGCAGTATCCCCATGCCCTCGTTGACAAGGCGAAGGGTCAGTTGACGTTTCTCGGTGCGGCCCACTCGGCCCAGGTTGATGTCGGTGGGCTGGACATGCAGTTTCGGCGGCACTCGAATACTGCTGGGCAGACGGCCGAGAAAGTCATCGAAAGCGCGCTCGGAGGCGGGATCGTTGCGCGCCTGGCCGGCGAGGCGGGCAAGGTCGGCGCGGCCGAGAGCGCCAAGGAAGCCGCCGAGGAAGCCATCGCGGAACAGTTCCCGGGCCTCGTCCCAGTTCTCCTCGGCGGCGACGACCAGTTCGTTAAAGTTGCGG
>JBBSDR010001297.1:0-2921 GCA_038240465.1 Gemmatales bacterium | reverse complement strand
GGCTTAGCGGGCGACTCCAAACTCGCTAAGCCGCAAGCGGCAAGAAGGACGTTCGCCGGCTTCAGATCGCGGTGGATGACGCCTTGCTGATGAGCATACGCGATGGCTCGCGCCAGTGTTTCGGCCAGGCGTGCGGCTTCGAGGGGAGGCAGAGGAATCCCGGCCAGGCGTTCCTTGAGGCTGCCGCCATCGACGTACTCCAGCGAGAAGTAGGGCCGGCCCTCGTGTTCGCCGACTTCGTAAATCTGCACGATGTTCGGATGTTGCAGTTGAGCGATGGATTCCGCTTCCAGACGGAACCGCTCCCGTTCCTGCCCCCCCGCCAGGGTGCTGTCGAGGATCATCTTCAGGGCGACGAGCCGTTTGAGTCCCTTCTGTCTCGCCATGTAAACGACGCCCATGCCGCCGCGCCCAAGTTCTTCCAGGACGTCGTAGCCGAATACATTCACGGCTGCGGGAGAATCCGAGGCGGGCTCGCTCCGAGGTTCCGTGGACGAGATGGTGGGAGATTCCGTCGCGCTCGCCGCGAGCGAGACCGTGTTGCCCGGGTCGAGGACGTCCGTGGAGGGGTGAGTGAAGAGACCTTCAATGTCGCGCGCGGCAAGCCAGCGCGTGTCCCCCTGTCGCAGGAGCATGTCCGCGGGCAGCACCTCACCGTTCAACGCCAGGGCGCGGAGTTGGTCCCAGGTGAAGGGGCCGCGTTTCTCCTTGCCGCGTGCGTGGAACCAGGTGAGTTCGTCGGACATGCGCTCCCTCCGGCATGAGTGTCAGGGTTTCGGCCCCTCCGCTCGTCGCTGCCATTCCTCCATAGATAGTACCCGCAACTCGCCATGCTCGTCGAGGGTTGTCCCGGTAAGGCGTTCGATCGGTCGCGTTTTCTGCCCAGGAGAGAGTGGCGTCGGGTCGCGCCGGAGGAAGGGTCGTTGGCGGCGCGGTCGAAGGCGCATCTCCGACGGAGGAAGAGGCGCTGTCAGCTAGACTCAAGGTTTCGGGGATGGAAAAGAGTCCTTCCACCGCGCTCGCGGACCGCCAGCGAGTCTCGCCCTTTGCAGGACCATGTCCTCGGGCCGCAGTTCGCCCGTGCCGGCGGCGGTGCGCATCTGATTCCAGGTCAGAGGACCGTGCTTCTGTTTATTGCGAGCATCAAACCATGAACTGTCGTTTGACATGGCGCTGCTCCCTTCTCCCCGTCAACGCGCAAGCGAGGACTTCACTTCTGATTGTCCTGCGCTTGCGCGCCGGGCTGGTGTTTCAACCGATGCGCGGCAGCAGCGGCTTGACCTTGCCGCCCTCCAGTTCGGCCAGGACGCGAAGATCGTCGCTCTGAGCCGGACGATCCCAGGCGTTTTCGCAGCGGACATCTTCCCATGCTTGCGGGAAGTTGAAACTGCGATAGATCTTCTCGGCCGTGCGCGGCAGGAACGGCTTCAGCAGAATGGCCGCCGCCCTCATGCGTTCGACGAGATCGAACAGCACAGACTTCGCGGCAGGCAGATCATTCTTGACCAGCTTCCACGGAGCCGTTGCGTCTGCGTGCTGATTGGCCGGCGTCAGCACCTGCGACCAGATCAGTTCCAGAGCCTGGTTATAGCGGCACGCCTCAATGTGTGCCTGAATCTGCTCGACGACCGGACGCAGGCTGCCCGCGCCGATGAGGTTCGGCACGACACCGCCCGTTCCTTCCAGCCGTCCGCCGCAGTTTTTGCCGACGAGGCCGACGACACGGCTGTAGAGATTGCCGAGGTTGTTCGCCAGGTCGGCGTTATAAGTGTTGGCGAACTCCACCCAGCCGAACTCGCCGTCGCCGGGGAACGGACACTTACGCAGGAAGTAGTAGCGAAACGCCTCGGCGCTGAACTTCGTGATGACGTCCATCGGTTCGACGACATTGCCGAGCGACTTGCCGATCTTCACGACGTCGCCCGTCTCCTCGTTCTTGATGTAAACGAAGCCGTGGCCGAAGACGCGGCGCGGCGGCTCGATGCCGGCGGCGAAGCACATGGCCGGCCAGAGGGCGCAGTGGAAGCGCGTGATGTCCTTGCCGATGAAGTGGAAGTCGGCCGGCCACCACTTCTTGAATCGCTCCTCATCCGCGCCGTAGCCGATGGCCGTGATGTAGTTCAGCAGCGCATCGAACCAGACGTAAATAGTGAAGGTCGGATCGAACGGCACACGGATACCCCACTCTTCGCCGGTTCGCGTGATGTTGACGTCGAACAATCCCTCGTTCTTGATGAGGCTGATGATCTCGTTGCGACGGCTCTCGGGCTGGATGAATCCCGGGTTTTGATCGTAGTACTGGAGCAACCGGTCCTGAAAAGCCGAAAGCCTGAAGAAGTAAGCCTCCTCGGCGCGGCGAATGAGCGGCGTCTTGTGGTTGGGGCAGGTGCCGTTGTGTTCCTTGGCCTGTTTTTCCGTCTTGAACTCCTCGCAGCCCTCGCAGTACCAGCCCTGGTAGGGGGCCTTGTAGATGTGGCCGTTATCGTACACCTTCTGGATAAATTGCCGGCAGCCCTCGTGATGGCGCGGATCGGACGTCTGGATGAATGCATCGAACGAAATGTCGAGCGCGCGCCAGACATCCTGAAACTGCCCGGCCATGTCGTCGCAGTATTCCTTCGGATCGCGATTCAGCTCGGCGGCCTTCTTCGAGACCTTGACGGTATTCTCGTCATTGCCCATCAGGAAGAAGACGTCGAAGCCCTGCATGCGGCGATAGCGCGCCTGGACGTCGGCGCCGATCTTCTCGAAGGCGGTGCCGATGTGCGGACGACTGTTGGGATAGTCGATGGCAGTGGTGAGGAAAAAGCGAGGTTTGTCGGCCATTGGTCCGCGCGGTCCTTCCGGGAGGCGATTGGCTGCCACTCTGAGGCGAGCCGGGAGCGTAAGCGACCGGAGTCTTCGCGAGCCGGGAGCGTAAG
>JBBSDR010001296.1:0-2921 GCA_038240465.1 Gemmatales bacterium | reverse complement strand
TCGTCTTCAAGGACATCACGACCGGCGATATCAGCCATACGACGGTCCTCGACAGCGCCGACGTGGCGGACTTCCGCAGCGTCATCGGTTACTTTGCGCAGACCATCATGAAGGACCTGCGACTCGTGAGCGGCTACGATGTGCTATACCCCAAGGTGAAGGCGTTCGTGCGCGACCATCTTTTCGGCGTAATGGTTGAGCTGGAAGACGCCAACACTCTCCGCAATCTCTCGGAGTTGGCGGCGACGAGGACGATCGTCGAGGGATTCAAGAAGGCGATCAACGCGCTGACGGTTCAGGACAAGGGCAACGCGGAGATTCGCGACCACATCAAACTGCGTCAGACTCGCCCCTTCGTCGTCAAGGACCAGGGCTTCTTTGTGCCGAAGAAGAGTGTCTTCAGCCGGATTATCGGCGAGGGGAATCTCGAACTCGCATTCGCAAGCTTCCTGGACGGATGCGAGGACATCGTCTCCTTCGCGAAGAACTACCTGGCGGTCGGCTTCAAACTGGATTATGTGAATTCGGATGGGAACATCTCAAACTACATCCCCGACTTTTTCGTGAAGGTCAGCGAAACGGAAGTCTTCATCGTCGAGACGAAGGGGCGGGAAGAACTCGACATCCCCCTGAAGATCGCACGGCTCAAACAGTGGTGCGGGGACATCAACCAGGCACAGCCGCAGGTGCGCTTTGATTTCGTGTATGTCGATGAGGAGAGCTTCAAGAAGTACCACCCGAAGTCCTTTTCCTCGCTGGTAAACTCATTCTGCGAGTACAGAGGCTAGCATTGCGGCCGAGCGAATTACATCCCAACAACCGAGGACCTCCGAAGCACCCGCCCGACAAGCCCTGGCCTGAACCAACCCGGACTGGCGCTGAACCGGCCGATGATCCTCGCCAGCCGCCAAGAGGAAGCAGTTCGTCGTCGGCACCCACCCACCTGAACCCATCCTCGCAGTCAGAATCGAGACCTCCCTGGCGTGCGCGCGCATCGCACCCGGCGCGGGGCGCGAGCCATTTCGGCCCTCACTCGCGGATCAGCAAGGCAATGCGACCTCCCCCTGACCGCTGAAGCCCGAGAACCCTACCATGATGGTATGATCCGACGCTCCAAGGCCCGCGAGGTGGCCCTTCAACTGCTGTATCAGCGCGACATCAATCCGGACGTGTTGCGGAGGTTCCCATGACCATGACAGTTGAAGTCGAACTCCCCGCCGACCTGGCCCGGTTCCGGCTGCCTCAACCCGTCGCCGCCCGCTTGCAGTCCCTCCTCGACCGTCAGGATTCCGGCCCACCGCTCAGCGTCGAGGAACGCGCTGAGGCCGAAGGATTGGTCGATCTGGCGGAGTTCTTCACCCTGTTGCGGCTCCGGGCCGAGCGAATGACCCCATGAGCGACATCACCCCCAGTCTGCACGACGAGGTGGTCCTTCGTGCCGGCCAGCGCTGCGAGTACTGTCAATTGTCCCAACTCGGGCAGGAGGCAACGTTCCATATTGATCACGTTCGGCCCCGAGCCGCTGGTGGACCGACCACGGCAGATAACCTGGCCTTGGCCTGCGTTTCGTGTTCGTTGCGAAAGTGGGCAAAACAAACGGCCAAAGACCCCGAATCCGGGGAGGAGGTTCCCCTGTTCAATCCGCGAACACAGTCCTGGGCCGACCATTATCGCTGGGAGGATATCCGAGTCGTGGCGCTGACGCCGACAGGACGGGCTACGGTGGCTGCTCTGGCGCTGAACCGGCCGATGATCCTCGCCATCCGCCAGGAGGAAGCAGTTCGTCGTCGGCACCCACCCACCTGAACCTATGGTCAGAAGTGGCACTTCCCTGGTATGCGCGCGTCATACCCGGCGCGGGACGCGAGCCATTTCGGCCCTCACGCCCGGATCAGCAACACAATGCGACCGCCCCCTGACCGTTGAAGCCCGAGAACCCTACCATGATGGTATGATCCGACGCTCCAAGGCCCGCGAGGTGGCCCTTCAACTGCTGTATCAGCGCGACCTCAATCCCGACGTGCCGCGCAAGGTCATCGAGGCGTTCGTCGAGGACCGCCTGCCCACGACCAGCCTGCGCGGCTATTGCCTCACCCTTTACGATGGCACCCTCGTCCATCAGGCCGACATCGACCGCCGACTGACCGAAGTGGCCGAGAACTGGAAACTGCCGCGCATGGCCGCCGTCGATCGCAATGTCCTGCGCCTGGGCGCCTTCGAGCTGCTGCACGGCACCGAGCCGGCCGCGGTCGTCTTCAACGAGTGGATCGAACTCGCCCGGCGCTTCGGCGGCGCCGGCTCGCCCGCCTTCGTCAACGGCATCCTCGACCGCGTTCATCGCGCCGTCACGCCCGCATCGTGAACCATGCCGAGGCAGCAACCCTTCAGGCGACCGGCAAGAGGTGAACTACCCGGTGGGACAGGCGTCTCGCCTGTCCGGACAGGCGAGACGCCTGTCCCACCGGGGATGTTTGAACCTGCCGCTCGCTTCACTGTCCTGTGCCAGCAACTCGCTCGACGGCCCCTCCTCGACCGCGCCGACCTGCACCTGCACACGACTTTCAGCGACGGGAAGTACACACCAGCCGAGGTGGTTCAGCTTGCCCTGCGCTCCGGCCTGTGCGCCATCGCCATCACCGATCACGACACTCTCGACGGGGTTGTCCCGGCCCGGACAGCCGCGGCGGGCAACGGGCTGGAAGTCATTTCTGCCGTCGAGATCACTGCCGAGTACGAGAGCAAGGAAGTACACCTGCTCGGTTACTACGTCTCCCTCGACGCTGGCCCTCTGATGATCGCCCTGGAGAGGCTGCGCCGGCATCGGCGCCAGCGCTTCGCGGAAATAGTGGAGCGCTTGAGGCAGCAAGGCATTCCCATCGACGACGCCGACCTGTCGGTAGTCGATGAGCAGGAAGTGCTGG
>JBBSDR010001295.1:0-2923 GCA_038240465.1 Gemmatales bacterium | reverse complement strand
GGCTCGTCCGAGAGCCTTCCTCCTCCCAGGTCCTGTAGTGGACGACCCATCCGGAACAAAGCAGGGTGGACGAGCAATCGTCCACCCTGTTCTCTTCTCTCACGGCTTCTGACGGGGACGAGAAAGCAGCATGATCTGGATTCAGAATTACGATCCGCTCGATTCGGGTTGGCTCTCGACACTGGTGGCGGCCCTGCCCATCATCCTGCTGCTGGGCCTGCTGGCGAGCGGCCGGGTGTCCGCTCCCTGGGCCGCTCTTGCGGGACTGACCAGCGCGCTTCTCGTGGCGATCCTCGTCTACGTTCCGCGGCAGGACGACGTGGGCTACGGAGAGCGAGTGGCCGCCTGGCTGCCGGCGATGCTGGCGGCGGCGGGCAACGGCGCGGCCTTTGGACTGGTGCCCATCGGCTGGATCGTGCTGGCCGCCATCTTTCTCTACAACCTCACGGTCGAGACGGGACAGTTCGAGATCGTCAAGCGTTCGGTGGCCGCCCTGTCGGATGACCGCCGGCTTCAGGCGCTGCTGATCGCCTTCAGTTTCGGCGCCTTTATCGAGGGCGCGGCTGGCTTCGGCACGCCCGTCGCCATCTCCGGGGCCTTGCTGCTCGGGGCCGGCTTCAAGCCATTGCACGCGGCTGGTCTCGCCCTGCTGGCCAACACCTCCCCCGTGGCGTTCGGCGCTCTCGGCACGCCGATTCTCACCCTGGCCGAGGTGACCGGCATCGACGTGTTGAAGCTCAGCGCCATGGCCGGCCGGCAGTTGCCGTTGTTCTCGCTCATCGTCCCCGCCTGGCTGGTCTGGGTCATGTCCGGCTGGCGCGGCGTCGTCGGCGTCTGGCCGGCCCTGGTCGTGTGTGGCGGCAGTTTCGCCGCGGTGCAGTTCGCCGTCTCGAACTATCACGGCCCCTGGCTGGTCGATGTCGCCGGCGGTCTGGTGTCGCTGGTCAGTCTCGCCTGCTTCCTGCGCTTCTGGAAGCCGAAGCAAACGTGGCGCTTCCCCGATGAGACCGTTCCCGAGGTCTTCACTCCCGCTCCCGTTGCACTCACCACAAGGCAAATCGTCTCCGCCTGGGTCCCCTGGATGCTGCTGACCGTGTTCGTCTTTCTCTGGGGGTTGCCGCAGGTGAAGGGGCTGCTCGGCACTCCGGACAAGGCCCATCGCGATGCCTTTGCGAATGGACCGGAGCGGATCGAGGTGCAGCCGGCGCGGGTGATGATTCAGGTGCCGCTGCTGCACAAGCGCATCGCCCGCGATCCGCCCGTGGTGAACGAGCGCAAGGTCGAGAAAGTCGTCTACGAGGTGAACTGGCTGGCAGCCACGGGTACGGGGATCTTCTGCGCCGCGGTGCTGTCGGCATTCTGGCTGCGCGTCGGTCCCGGCCGCTTTCTGCACATCTTCGCCAGGACCTGTCACTCGATGCGCTGGCCGCTGTTCACGATTGCGTGCATGCTGGCCATCGCCTTCACGACGCGCTACAGCGGCATGGACGCAACGCTGGGATTGACCTTCACGCGGACGGGCTGGCTGTATCCGCTGTTCGCGGCCATGCTCGGCTGGCTGGGCGTGGCGCTGACCGGCTCGGATACGTCGTCCAATGCCCTGTTCGGCAGCTTGCAGACCATCACGGCGAGCCAGCTCGTCGATCAGGGAGTGCTGCCGCTGGGCATCGAACAGGCGAAGGTGCTGCTGGCGACGGCGAACAGCACCGGCGGAGTGATGGGCAAGATGATCGACGCCCAGAGCATCGTCGTCGCGGCTGTCGCCACCGGGCAGCACAACCAGGAAGGGCCGATCCTGCGCTTCGTATTCTGGCACAGTCTCATCCTGGCATTCCTTGTTGGTCTGCTGGTGCTGTTTCAGGCCTATGTCGCCTCGTGGATGATTCCCTGAGACGACAGAAGGGGAACGATTGCCATGCTCAACGTCTTCCATTTTTCGACGGCCGGCGGACATGCCGTCAACGAGGATGCCTTTGAAGTGCAGCGACATCCCGTCGATGCGGATTGCTGGCTCTGCTGTCTCGCGGACGGTCAAGGTGGCCGTGCCGGCGGCGGCCAGGCAGCTTACTTCGCTTGTCCCGTCGTGATGGAAGGCGCATTCCACGCCGCGCCGGATAAACTCGCGAACTCGAAGGCATGGACAACGATTCTCCGCGCGGCCGATGCGATGGTCGCCGTCGATCGGGAAGCGGGCTGCACGACGCTCGTGGGCTTCACCATCACCGGCGACACACTCCACGGGGCATCAAGCGGCGATAGTGCGGTCCTCGTCGTCTCGAAGGATACACGGCCGGCGATTGTGACAGCGCGGCAGTTCAAGAACCCTCCGGTTGGCTCCGGAGAAGCGCTGTTTGTTCCCTTCGAGGTCAATCTCGTCCGTCCCTGGTCGGTGCTGGCAATGTCGGATGGCGTCTGGAAGTATGCCGGCTGGGAGCGGGTGATGACTCTTGCGACTTCGCTTCGGGGGCAAAGCCTGGTGGACGGCATCGCTAACCTCGCCCGGCTTCCGGGAAGCGGTGAATTCCAGGACGATTTGACACTCGTCGTGTTCGAGGAGGATGGTTAGCCGCGACGCGGAGTCCTCGGAGCGGAGCGCGTGGCGCGATAACGCCAGACGCGCTCCGCTCCGAGTCGCGCCTAACCCGAAGCTTGTGGCGCGAGAACGCCGGACGCGCTCCGCTCCGAAGACTCCGCGTCGCGGCTAACCGTAAGCGTGTGGCGCGATAACGCTGGACGCGCTCCGCTCCGAAGACTC
The DNA here is from genome assembly GCA_038240465.1 of Gemmatales bacterium. Lineage (GTDB taxonomy): Bacteria > Planctomycetota > Planctomycetia > Gemmatales > Gemmataceae > JBBRIK01. The sequence goes on along the minus strand of JBBSDR010001295.1, from coordinate 168 downwards.
CGCGTCGCGGCTAACCACCATCGGTCAGGAACCCGCCAGCGTTCGGCTCACGATCTCCTGGGCCTGCTGCACGATCGCTTGCAGATGCTCTGTCCCCCTGAAGCTCTCTGCGTATAGCTTGTAGACGTTCTCCGTTCCCGACGGCCGTGCCGCGAACCAGCCGCTCTT
>JBBSDR010001294.1:0-2924 GCA_038240465.1 Gemmatales bacterium | reverse complement strand
CAAGGATGGCAAGCCGATCGCCATCGTCTTTCCCGATCAGGAACCCGGGCAACCGGGGACGCTCTTCATTCCCAACACGCTCGCCCTTATCAAGGGCGGTCCCAATCCCGAGGGCGGGCGCAAACTGATCGATTTTCTGCTCAGCGCCGAGACGGAGAAGAAGCTCGCCGAGGGACCGAGCCATCAGTTTCCGCTGCACGAGGACGTCGAAGTGAAACTGCCGGCAGCGCTGGAACCGGGACGAAAGGCGCGGCGAATGCAGGTCGATTTCGTCAAAGCGGCCGGGTTGTGGGACGACGTGCAGACGTTCTTGCGCAACGAGTTCGCGGCACCCTGAAAACGAAGAAGAAGAATTTGACCACGAATCTCACGAATCACACGAATAAAGCCAAAATCAGACAAAACCTAAATTGAGAACGTAAGACAGGTGCGAATGTTGCGATCAACCTTGCTCTTACCCTTGTAATTCTCTGGTGTTCACTTCTCCTGGTTCTCCACTTCTGTTGTCTCTCTTCTTACAATTATTTCTTCTCTTATTCGTGTGATTCGTGAGATTCGTGGTCAAATTCTTCTTCTTCTCTGGTTTGAGGTTGTCATGAACACCGTTCGCGTCCGGCTCGCGGAACGCAGTTACGACATCGCCATCACCCACGGCAACCTCGACGCTCTCGGTCCCTTTGCCGCAGTCCGAACGCCGGGACGACGGGCCTTTGTCGTAACCGACGAACACCTTGCCGTTCATCTGCCTGCCTTGAGCCGCACCCTCGAACAGGCCGGCTTCAGCGTCTCGGCCGCGATCCTGCCTGCCGGCGAGGCGCAGAAATCACTCGCTGTCGCCTCGTTGCTCTACGACCGCCTCGTCGATATCCGCGCCGATCGCAAGACGCTGGTGGTGGCCCTCGGCGGCGGCGTCATCGGCGACCTGGCCGGCTTCGTGGCGGCGACGTTCAATCGCGGTCTGCCATTGCTGATGGTCCCCACCTCGCTGCTGGCCATGGTCGATAGCAGCGTCGGCGGCAAGGTCGGCGTCAATCACCCGTGCGGCAAGAACCTGATCGGCGCCTTTCATCAGCCGGCCGGCGTCTGGATCGATACGTCATTGCTCGCGACGCTGCCGGAGCGCGAATATCGCAGCGGCCTGGCCGAGGTCGTCAAGTATGGCGTCATCCTCGACGTGGAATTCTTCGACTGGCTGGAACTTCACGCCGACGAGATCCGGCGCGCTGAGACGGAGGTCGTGCGCAAGATTGTGACGCGGTCGTGCGAGTTGAAGGCGCAAGTGGTGGAGCAGGACGAGCGTGAGGAAACAGGGCTGCGCGCGGTGCTGAACTATGGTCACACATTCGCTCACGCCTTCGAGACAGTCGGCGGTTATGGGACCTGGCTGCACGGTGAGGCAGTGTCCGCCGGCATGGTTTGCGCCAGTCGTCTCGCCGAGCGCCGCAGTCTGATTCCGCCGGACGTCACCGCACGGCAGACCGCCCTGCTCCAGTTCTTCGGTCTGCCAACGGCTCCGCTGGCGTGGCCGATCGAGAAGTTGCTGTCGGTGATGCGCAACGACAAGAAGAACGTGGCGGGACAATTGCGATTTGTGCTGCCGACCGGACTTGGCGAGGTGAAGTTGTTCGGCGACGTCCCCGAAAGCGACGTTCGAGAGGTCCTCTCATGCAGAGGCCAGGCCGTCCCTGATATCCCGAGTGAGACGGCTGGCCTGTGAATGAGACATCCTGCTGGCGATCACGAGCCGCGCATTTCTCGCTCGGCTGCCAGCCAGAAGTGAGAGCCATCGCCAGGCGGTCGTCCCGCTGCTTCCCATTTGAGGTACGCTTGCAGACGCACTTCAGCCTCGACCACTGCCGCGGCGGGCAACTCAGGCACCGAGGGTTCGGGTGGAATGGCGGGTGCTGCCGCGGGAGCGGGAACGCTCCGGACCTTGTGCTTCGGTTTTCCCGAATTCATGATGGTGAACCGATTCTTCAGAACACCGCTTCTTCGCGATCTGGACACGGTTGTGACCTCCGGTCAGGTGCGGGCGACTTTTACTAAATCTGCAAGTCGTGTGCCGGAGATGGGGTGGACTCGACCTGCCCTTCTTCCGCAGGAGGGCTACAATTCCAACGTGCCTCGACTTTTGTGAGTCGAGTCGCCGAACCCTCAGAAACCGGAAGAACACCATGTATCGGCTCCTTCTCATCCCGCTGGTCTTCCTTGCCGTTGTCCTGTCCACGCAACCGGCCAGCGGAGGGGAAGCGAAGTCGCTGTTCGACGGCAAGACGTTCGCCGGCTGGGAAGGCGACACCAAGGACACCTGGCGGATCGAGGAAGGGTCCATCGCCGGCGGCTCCCTGGACAAACTCGTCCCTCGCAACGAGTTCCTCTGCACCACGAAGAGTTACACGGACTTCGAGTTGAAGGTGAAGTTCAAGCTCGTCGGCGACAGGGCCAAGGGCAACGCCGGAGTGCAATTCCGCTCGAAGCGGATCCCCAACCATCACGAAGTGATCGGCTACCAGGCGGACGTGGGGCAGCACTACTGGGGGGCGCTGTACGACGAGTCGCGGCGGAACAAGGTCCTCGTCCAGCCGGCCAAGGAGTTGATCGAGAAACTGGTCAAGCAAGACTGGAACGATTACACGATCCGCTGCGAGGGCCCGCGAATCCGCCTCTGGCTCAATGGCACCTTGACCGTGGACTACACCGAGAAGGAAGACAAGATCGAGCGCTCGGGGATCATCGGCTTGCAAATCCACGGCGGGGCCAAGGCCAAGGTCTACTACAAGGACATCCTGATCGAGGAACTGTCGCCGAAGCCGGAGAAGTGACGCAGTCCTCGGCTACAGGCGGCGCTGGAGGACTACCTCGCCATTCTTGATGACGACTATGCGACGGTTCGGAATCCGGTGGCCGGTGCATTTCTCGGGTGT
>JBBSDR010001293.1:0-2934 GCA_038240465.1 Gemmatales bacterium | reverse complement strand
GGGACATGATTTGGGGGGCCTGTCTGGGGCTTTCGGCCGGCCTATTTTTACGAAATGTCCCGGTACCCAAACTGCTTCCGTTTTTTGCGCAACCCGGGGGCCGGGGGGGCCCCGGGGGGGGCCGCCGCCGAGGATGAGTACATCGACTCCATGCGAAGCATCCATCGTGGTGCGTCCTGGTGAAGGGACGGCGTTCAGGGTGTTTCCTGCACGAAGACAGTTTCGCCGCCGGCGACTGTCACGGGAACGATGAACGGCAGGGTGGCAAATTTGGCGACCATTTCGTCGCGGCTGTTGACCCCCAAGGCCCAATCGGTCTTGCTCCCCGGAATGTTATCGGGGTCGGTCATGACTACGTCGGGTCTCTGCGAGGGCCACCAGTCCCCCGCACATTCCTTGAAGTCGGCCTGCCAGGATACCGCCATCACCTCGGTCAGGAACCCCGCAGTGACACCGGGCAGGTGAGAGTCGAAACGAAATTACAATCCCTTTGCCTTGCCGATCATCTGCACGAAGCCTGCGCGATGCCCTTGCGGGTCATGAGCCAGCGCCTGGCTCGCGAGCCGCTCGGCTATGTCGAGCGTCGCCGTCCCCTTGTAGGGCGACTCACGCAGGACCATGCCAAAGGCAGCGACCGACGCCGCGAAGCGGAAGTCATCCGCCGTCGTGTCAATCGTCTCCGGCTCTCCCTTGAGAGGCTTGCTGACCAGTTCGCTCGTCTCCTTCTCCGGATGCTTGTAACGCATCTTCACCGTCAGCCACTCACCGTTCCGCGCCGCCTCCGTGGGCTGGCGTCCCGTCTGATACTTCAGCGGATCGACACCCGGAATATTGATCGCCGTCCCTGCCGGCACGATCTCGAAGAGGGCGGTCATCGTGTGGCCCGACCCCATCGCGCCGGCGTTCTTCTTGTCGTCATTGAAATCCTTGACGTCCAGCAGCCGGTTCTCGAAACCGATCAGGCGATAAGCGCCGACCTTCTCAGGGTTGAACTCGACCTGAAGTTTGACGTCCTTGGCAATGGTGACGAGGGCCGCGCCTTGCTCAACGAACAGTTTCTTGGCTTCGTCGAGCGTATCGATGTAGGCATGATGGCCGTTGCCGTGATAGGCCAACTGTTCCATCGTGCTGTCCTTGAGGTTGCCCATGCCGAAACCGAGGATGGTCAGGAACACTCCTGTTTTGCGTTTCTGTTCGATGAGGCGGATGAGTTCGCTTTCGCTGCTGACGCCGACGTTGAAGTCGCCATCAGTCCCGAGAATGACCCGATTGACACCGCCTTCGATGTAGTTCGCCTGCGCCACTTTATAGGCCAGTTCGATACCCGCGCCGCCGTTGGTCGAGCCGCCCGCCTCCAGCCGGTCGATCGCATTGTTGATGCGCTGCCGTTCGTTACCCGGAGTCGAGCCGAGGACCAATCCAGCGCTGCCGGCGTAGGCGACGAGAGCGACGCGGTCTTTCTCGCCGAGTTGCTCGGTGAGGAGATGAAGGGACTTTTGCAGCAGCGGCAGGCGGTTATCGACGTTCATGGAGCCGGACGTATCGACGAGGAAGACGAAATTGCGCGGCGGCATCTGGGCCGGGTCGATGATCCGGCCACGCAGACCGATGCGGGCCAGCAGATGCTTGTCGTTCCAGGGACACTTGGCGAGGTCCGTGGTCAGCGAGACGGGAACGGCTCCCTGCGGCACCGGATAGCGATAGGGGAAGTAGTTGATGAGTTCCTCGACGCGGACGGCGTCCCGGGGAGGAAGTTTGCCTTCGTTAATGAAGCGTCGGACATTACTGTACGAGGCCGTATCGACACCGATGGACAGCGTCGAAAGGGGCGCGGCGACGGTGGTATGGAAGGGATTGTCGGTCCGATGTTTGTACGTCTCGGTGTTCGGTTCGGGACTCTTGTCGTCGTTCCGCGGGTCGGCTTTCTTGTCCGCCGGCTGGTTGAAGCGCTCGCGGTCCGCTTCGGGTGCAGATCGCCTTCCGCTCTTCTTGTCGTTTCCCTTATCGGCTCCTTTGTCCCCGGAACAGGCGCTGAGGGACAGGACAGTGCCGGCGAGCAGCACCAGTCCGAAAGAGCGAAACACCTTCATCTGCCTTGACATGGAAGATCCTCCCTTGCAGGCGCGCACCAGAAGCGGTGCTGGTTTGGTGATTGACCGAGAGAGACGATGAATCCCGCGAAAGTGAAGCGGGTGATAGGCCGGCGTATAGATGATCCGGAGAGCGAGAACTTATTCCCAAAATTGTTCGGAAACCTTCCCCGCCCGCGAAATGACATACCGCCTTGCGATCTTCGCCTCTGGAACCGTGACAGGGGACGTGGTAGCCTGAGTCATGGTTCGCCCGGGAGTCCACTTGATGGTGTCCTTCTCTCGACTCGTTCTGGCGCTCTTGCTTTGTCTGCCGGCGGGATGCGGCAGCGGCGCGCGCGAGGAACCGGAGATCGTCTGGGGCCGGCGCGGCGTGCAGCCGGGCGACATCGTGCGGCCGCGGGCCATCGCCATCGACAGGGACGATCGCCTCTACATCGTCGATTTCACCGCCCGCATCCAGGTCTTCGACCGCGACGGCAAGTTTCTCGAGCGCTGCTGGACGACGCCCGATTATCGTAACGGCAGGCCCAGCGGACTGAGCATCGATCGCGACGGCAATCTCCTCGTCTGCGACTCGCACTATTCCTGCGTCCGCGTCTATACCCCACAGGGCGAGGAGTTGCGTGTTCTCGGCCAGGGACTCGGCCTCGGCTACACCAGCGACGCGATCCAGGACGAGGATGGCAACTACTACCTAGCGGAGTTCGGCGAGATCCAGCGCATCACCAAGCTCGACCGCGACGGCAAGTTGCTCAAACGCTGGGGCAGCGCTGGTGACGCTCCCGGTCAGTTCGCACGCATTCGCGCCCTCGCGCTGGGGCCGGATCATCTGCTCTATGTC
>JBBSDR010001292.1:0-2935 GCA_038240465.1 Gemmatales bacterium | reverse complement strand
TCACCGGGGGGTTCACACCCCCCGCTCGCCTGCCGACTTCCTCCTCAACTTTTGGGACGAAGTCTGCCGGCAACGAACCGCGAACGTGCCGGAACGGCTGGCAGCGGCGCGACGGACCATCGAACAGCGCTGGGGCTGCGACAATCGCGAAATCCCCATCAGCGCCATTTGCCGCACAGAAGCGTTCGCTCACTTCGCCATGCGGATCCTGAGTGATCTGCCGCGCTTCCACGACGTCTTCAACACGGCGGTGCGGACCTATCGCCAGGTGCATCGCCTCAAGAGCCGGCATCATCCCTTTCCCGAATTGATCCGCGAGGGCGACTGGCTTGAAGCGCCCTTCTGGACCTGGCGGCCGGGCGCTGTCACTCGTTTGCGTCTGTTCGCGCGGCCGATCGCCGGCGGCTTCGCCCTGCGGCTGGGACAGGAGGCCGGACCGCAACTGTCGCAGACCGATCCTGTCGCTGACTGGATGCGCCTCGAACAGGCCGGCGTCAAGGTGCGCTGTCGAGCGGTGACGACAACGCTGTTCGCGCGTCTCTTCCTGGCCGACCTGTTCGTTCACGGCATCGGCGGCGCGAAGTACGATGCCGTGACCGACGCCGTCATCGAACGCTTTTACGGTGTGGAACCGCCGCCCTACCTCGTCGTCTCGGGAACGCTCCGGCTGCCGCTGCCGCTCTATCCGGGGAGCGCCAAGGAGGACAGCCAGCTGACCCGGTTGCGGCGCGACCTCGCGTTCAATCCGCAGCGTTACCTGGCCGAGGATGCGGAGACGCGCGAACTGCTGGCATCAAGGCGCGAGTGGGTGGACCGGCAACCGGACGATCGAACTGGACGGCGCGAGCGCTGGCGGACCTTGCGGCACCTGAACGAGCAGTTATCGGTTTCGCTTGAGGAGCAACGCCGGCAAACGGAGATAGCCTGGCGGCGCTGTCGCGCGGAGCGGGAGTCCAATGCAGTGCTGAGGCGGCGCGACTGGGCCTTCTGTCTGTATCCCGCACAGGAGCTGCGCGAGTTCTGCACGCGCTTATTGCGCGACTGAGGAACGTAATGAAATAACTTCGGTCTATCTTGCCGCTTGCGGCTTAGCGGGCGGTCCGCTAAGCCGCAAGCGGCAAGAAGTTGTTTCGCAACCGTTCCTAAGCCTGTCCTACCGCCCTGTTCTTTGCAGGGAGCGAGGGTTAGGATGAGCGAGTATGAGCGAGCCAACCCCCGAAATGGACCTGAGCGTGAAGATTGCCCGTCTCGTCGAGGAGAAGGGCTGGAACGCCGAGGATGTCGCCCGGACCACGCGCCTGAATCGTCAGACGGTCCGGCAGATCCTCCAGCCCTCCGGCGAACGCTCCCTGCGCAACTCGACCGTGGCCGCCTGCGCGAATGCCCTGGGTCTCTCGGTCAATGAACTGCGCACCCTGCCGCTGGAACGTCTCCTGCCGCGCGTCACCGAGCGGACCTTGCTCAACGGCGACGGCCAGCCGGTTCGTCTGCAACAGTTGGCCACCCAGCCCGAACTGCAAACCTGGGCCGAGCGTAACCCCGAACGAAGCCGGAACCTGACGCCGGACGAGATCGAGGAACTGCTGGCACTGCAAGGCGCCGGCGGACCTCTCTCGACCTATGGCGTCGAACACTTCGTCAGCCACATCGAACGCCGCCGGGAACTGATCGAGAAGGTACGCGCGCTCGCCAGCAGCGACTTCCTGCCCCTCCTGGAACAACTCGTCGATCTGCTGCACGAGAAGATCTCGTAACCTTTCTTGCCGCTTGCGACTTGGCGGTCTGCCGCTTGCAATCCCTGTCGGTTCCGGCCGGCATGCTGACCGTCCTTATCCCCACCCATTACGTCACCAGCATACAGCCCTCTGGGATGCCAGCTTACACTGAATTGGGTCCGAAGCGATCGCTGACGTTGCATCCTCTGTAGACTATTTATCAGTGCGAACGCCCTCAATCCTCCTGCCCGCCGCTGACCCGCCTGAGTCGATCTCCCGCCGCAAAGGACGACCATGAAAAGTGCAACTTCGTTCGCCTGGACTGCTGTGGCGCTATTTCTCACGGCAGATTGTCTCCTCGCTCAAGCCCTGTCCGGTAAGGGCGACCCTCCCACCGGCTGGACACGCTCCGCTCGCAGCGGTCCCTGGTCCGATGCGGCAACGTGGGAGAACAAGAAGGTTCCCGCGGCCGGCGCTCGCATCCAGGTGCGTCCGGGCCACAGCGTCGTCTACGATGTGAAGACGACTTCGCCTTTCCGCGTCATTCATGTGGCCGGCACGCTGACCTTTGCTCATGACCGCGATACCCGCCTCGACGTTGGCCTGGTCAAGATCCAGGCTGGCGATGCGTGCAGCGAGAACGGCTTCGACTGCGAGGCACACATCCCCCTGCCGGAACCGGGCCAGCCGAAGCCGTCGTTCCTCGCCGGCACACCGGAGCAGCCCATCGCCGCCGGCCATACCGCACTCATTCGCCTGGTCCATCTCGAAGGCATGGATAAGGAAACCTGCCCCGCCATTATCTGCTGCGGCGGGCGCATGGACTTTCACGGCGCTCCGCTCAGCCGCTCCTGGGTCAAGCTGGGAGCGACCGCGAAGACGAACGCCTCGTCTCTCACGCTCAGCGAGACGGTGCGCGGCTGGAGGATCGGCGACCGCGTCCTCGTTACCGGCACCTCGCCGCGGCGGACAGCCACCGGCCGGAGCGGCAAGAATGTCTTCACCGAGGAGCGAACCATCAAGGCCCTCGACGGCGACAAACTCACGCTGAACGAACCCCTTACCTACGAGCATCTCGGCGACGGCGAGCATCGCGCTGAGGTCGCCAATCTGAGTCGCAACGTCATCGTCGAGTCGGCCGATCCCGCGGGAGTGCGCGGCCACACGATGTATCACAAATACTCCACCGGCTCGATCGGTTACGCCGAGTTCCGCCATCT